>JAWHFN010000217.1:0-2444 GCA_032565555.1 Streptococcus mitis
GACCATTCGCTCTTAGCAAAAGTGGGGTAAGCGGTTGTTGCAAATCAGTTGCAAAGCCTGGGTAAGGAGCTGTCTTAATATTGATTGCTTTCAAATTAGACTGCTCTTCGACAAAAATGCTGTCTTCAGATACAGTCATTCTCACTCCCATTTCTTCTAGCTTAGCAATAAATCCTTCTAGGTGTTCGTAAAGAACATTATTGATACGAATTCCTTTACCAACTGCAGCAGCTAAAGAAATATATGTTCCAGCTTCGATACGGTCTGGAATCACCTGATGACGCGTTCCATGTAATCTTTCAACACCATCAATAATGATAATATTAGTTCCAGCCCCACGGATATGGGCACCCATATTATTCAAGAGAGTAGCTACATCAATAATCTCAGGTTCACGGGCTGCATTTTCAATAATAGTACGACCATTCGCTTTAACCGCAGCAATCATCGTATTGATCGTTGCCCCTACACTAACTGTGTCCATGTAAATACTTGCACCATGAAGACCAATCTCTTTAGAAGACAACTTCATAGTATCCCCTTCGTAGCTAACCTTAGCTCCCATGGCTTCAAATGCCTTAAGGTGTAGGTCAATCGGACGAGGACCTAGATCACATCCTCCCGGTAGACCAACTGTCGCTTCACCAAAACGGCCTAAGAGGCTCCCATAAAAATAGTAAGATGCACGAAGACTGTTAATTTTCCCATAAGGCATTGGAATATTTTGAACACCTCTTGGATCAATCTCCAAGACATCGTCATAACGCTTAACAGTAGCTCCCATCAATTCCATAATTTCGACAAGACTGGCTACATCCGAAATATCTGGAACACAATCCAAAGTCACCACATCATCAGACAAGATAATAGCTGGAATTAAGGCCACAACACTATTTTTAGCACCACTAATAGTGATTTCTCCTTGCAGTGGTAATCCACCATTGATAACAATTTTTCTCATTCTAAGTTTTTAATACTCTTTCAAGATTTCTAATAAGGTCCTTGAAATAAAGTATATCATAAATTTATCCTTTTTTCCATCCTTTTCAATTTTATTGGAGATAGTAAGTAATAAATAGGATTAAGTTGAAAGGTTGAGTCCATATTTTATGAAACATCTTTTGATACTAAAAAAGCCTAAATTAAGAACTGCAAAATACCCCAAAAATTAGATTTTCTCTATCTAACTTTTGAGGTATCGTTCAACTATAAGAGATAATAGTCTTTTGGGGTGTTAATACTATGCGGAAATCAAAAACAACTCATGTCTGTGTCACCTTGCAGACAATCTACTACTGACCTTCTCATCTCTATATTCAATTGCAAATAGTCGTATTTAGTTGACTCAGAACAAACTTCCGAGTTTTTTTATTAAGCACTGGAAGTGAGTTCTTTTTGATTCTCGTTCAGCAGGTTTTAAGACTTGTCCTATCCAGATAATATCTTTTCTGCAACCCACAATGACTAACAAATAGCTTTTCTTTACTCTACTACCGCTTCAGCGATTTCTTCACGACTAATACCAGCGAAGTAGCGTGTGATATCAATGCTTTCTAGGGCTTTAAGAACATCTTCGCGTTCGTACTTGACGCCACGAATGACATCTTCTACAGCTGCAACGTCTTCAATACCAAAGAAGTCACCATAAATCTTGATGTCTTGGATTTTTGATTCGAGAACATTAGCAAAGACTTCCACTTTACCACTGGTGAATTTTGTTCCACGACGGACGTTAAATTCAGGTGATTTACCATAGTTCCAGTCCCAAGTTCCAAACTTGGTATCCTTGATACGATTGATTTCAGCCAATTCTTCCTCAGAAAAAACGTATTCAGTCATTTCTGGGTACTCTTTTTTCATGTATTCCAAGAGTAAATCACGGAATTCTTCAACTGTGATTTTTTCTGGTAATTCATTGACAATATTGGTTACACGGGCACGAACCGATTTCACACCTTTTGATTCAAATTTGTCCTTTGAAACCTTAAGGGCATTAGCAAGGACTGACAAATCAACGTCAAAGAGCAAGCAACCGTGGTGCATGATACGGCCATTGATATAGGCTTGGGCATTGCCACAGAATTTCTTGCCATCAATCTCTAAGTCATTACGACCTGTGAACTCAGCTTTAACTCCAAGTTGAGCCAAGGTATTGATAACTGGAGTTGAGAAGCTCTTAAAGTCAAAAGCTTTGTTTTCATCTTCTTTTGAGATAATCGTATAGTTGAGGTTGTTTAAATCGTGATAAACAGCTCCACCACCGCTGATACGGCGGACCACCTCAATGCCATTTTCTCGAACATAATCACGGTTGATTTCTTCGATAGTGTTCTGGTGACGACCAACAATGATAGATGGCTTATTAATCCAAAGTAGGAAGATTTGATCCTCATCCAAAAGGTGTTTAAAGGCATATTCTTCCAAGGCGATATTAAAAGCGGTGT
>JAWHFN010000218.1:0-2393 GCA_032565555.1 Streptococcus mitis
TACTCATGCATGCCGTAAAAACAGAGCCTGCGCGTTTCTGGCGGGTTTTCGGGTGGTTTGTTGCCTGTTTTACCGGTTTCCCGTCAGAAACGCCCTGAGACCGTTTTAGCGGTGCGTACAATCAGGGCCTTATGTTAAATTGGTTTGTATGACATTTTCAGTTAATCTGAGGAAATTCAGAAAGTTAACTTATTATTGAGTATTTGTGAGTGTAACTATAAAAGATGATCGCTTAAGAACTATTGCGACCTTTGACGGCAAGCCTCTCAAGGATGATCGCCTGAGAACCATTGCGAATGTTAACGGGAGTGTAGGGGGTGTTGTCGTGGCTTTTGCTGCTCGTTTATTCTGAAGTTTATACGTAATGATGATTCAGACCCTTTATACGAGGGATTTTCATCTTGTTTGTTTTCTTTGATGACAGCATCATAAAAAACTTTATAATAATCATAGAAGCGGGCGAACCACGCCTGGCTCTCGCTCTTTAAAAAATGGTTACGCTTTATGTTGTGTCAAGGAAACCGATGCCTTGTTGTTTAAGGCGATCTCACATGAGATCATGACCGGCCTTGCCGCCCATTAACGGTAAGAACGCCCCTGAGCGCTCATTATCGCTTCAAAAATGGCGACGATTGTCTGGCAATGTGAGTTAAAAGTCCCAAAGAGCCAATAGAATTTTTCCTTGCTTTCCTATGGTCTGGCAAAATTTCACAACCACTAGGAGCAGTACTATGTTTATTTTCAACATCAACATTTACGTAACCAAGAGCTCTTCATCTTGTTCCGGAGACGGACAGAAGAAGAAAAAAAGAGAGGTTGGCTCTCTGGAAGTGCTGAAAACCCCGCAGTTTTGGGGTTGTATGTTCTTGATTTTTGTTAAATTATTAGATTATATATCAAAATTCTTTAACTAATCGACTTTTAACTCAAACATCATGAATAAACCTAGGTTTAATGGAACACCTATAGCATCCTTGGATTCTTTGGCTGCGATGTTAGGTATAGACAGGAAAAGATTGGACTGGATGGTCTTATCAGTATCTAGGTCATACAAGCAGTTTACTGTTGAAACAGGAAAAAATAAAAAAGAAAGGAAAATATTTGAGCCCAAGAGATCTTTAAAGGGTATTCAAAAGAAAATAAATAAAGAAATATTTGAAAATATAGATTACCCTCATTATTTGCATGGGGCGATAACTGGGCGTGACTATATATCAAATGCATCCGTGCACACAAAGAAAAAAACAATAATATGTCTAGATATAACTAATTTTTATCCAAGCATTAGTAAGCGGGATGTTACTCTTATATTTAAAAATTTAATGCGATTCTCTCCTGATGTATCTATTGCTTTAACTGAGCTTGTGACATTGA
Organism: Streptococcus mitis; assembly: GCA_032565555.1. Classification (GTDB taxonomy): domain Bacteria; phylum Bacillota; class Bacilli; order Lactobacillales; family Streptococcaceae; genus Streptococcus; species Streptococcus mitis_DM. Next base: position 1,375 of record JAWHFN010000218.1, read on the forward strand.
ATAATCAAGTTCCGCAAGGGGGGTGTTGCTCTAGTTACATTGCAAATCTTTTGTTCTTTAATAGTGAGTATAATCTTTATAATAGATTGCAATCTATTGGGCTTTCATACACAAGGTTGTTAGATGATATTACAATATCCTCTGATGAGGATATTTCATTAGAAGAGAAAACAAAAGTAATTCAACTCGTCTATAGAATGGTTTCTCAGCATAGGCTATCCATAAATGAAGATAAAACGACAATAGAGCACACCAAGGACTCCTCTTCGAAGCTTAGCGTCACCGGGTTGTGGGTGAAGCATGGTGTTCCTAAATTAACAAAAGAGAATAGACGATATATAAGATATTTGGTGTATATATGCCAAAAGCAAGCTGCTTATGAGCGGCATACGAAAGAGTATCATGATTTATGGAATAGATGTTCAGGGAAGGTTGCACAAATGTCTCGGCTTGGGCATGTTCAAGCTAATGAGTTAAGGTGCGTTCTTTCTGATATATTGCCTATTTATGATGACTATAAAATAGGTAAGTTAAAATATGTGGCTAAGCATTATTTAAGTAAGTTTACGCACCCTTTGAGTGAAGAGCAAATAAGAAAAGTTGATAGAATGATCTATGACTTTGATATAGTTGGTCGAACTAATAAAAAACTAGCAAAAGACTATAGAAGTAAGCTTAGAGCGTTGCTTCCTGAGAGGTGATTATATGGAAAAAGGATTTATTAACTTTTACGACCATGTTAGGGGATATGGTTTTATACGAAGGGAGTCTGGGCGTGACGTTTTTTTCAAGCATGATGATTTTTTGGACTTTGAAAGTAGTGTTGATGTGTGCAAGGGGATTTTCGTTAATTTTGAAGTAATGAAAGCAGATAAAGGGCTTAGGGCTGTAAATATACGAATTGTATAAAATATAGAGGTTTTTGAGCCTTTTTGATGAAATGATCTCTTGAGATCCTACCTCGCTCGTCGTAATCTCTTGCCCTGTAAACGAAAAAACCACCCGGCAAGGTGGTTTTT
>JAWHFN010000219.1:0-2391 GCA_032565555.1 Streptococcus mitis
GTTGACAGGCATGGTTGGTGAATTTGACGAGCTCCAAGGAATTATGGGGGAGAAATATGCCCTTCTTGCTGGTGAAACTCCAGCAGTGGCAGCTGCTATTCGTGAACACTACATGCCTACATCAGCTGAAGGAGAACTTCCAGAGAGCAAGGCCGGTGCAGTGCTTGCTATTGCAGACAAATTAGATACGATTTTGAGTTTCTTCTCAGTAGGCTTGATTCCATCAGGTTCTAATGACCCTTATGCTCTTCGTCGCGCGACTCAAGGTGTGGTTCGTATCTTGGATGCCTTTGGTTGGCACATTGCTATGGATGAGCTGATTAATAGCCTTTATGCTTTGAAATTTGACAGCTTGACTTATGAAAATAAAGCAGAAGTTATGAACTTTATCAAGGCTCGTGTTGATAAGATGATGGGTTCTACTCCAAAAGACATCAAGGAAGCCGTTCTTGCAGGATCAAACTTTGTTGTGGCGGATATGTTGGAAGCAGCAAATGCTCTCGTAGAAGCAAGCAAGAAAGAAGATTTCAAATCGTCTGTCGAATCACTTTCTCGTGCCTTTAATTTGGCTGAGAAGGCAGAAGGAGTTGCTACAGTTGATTCAGCTCTCTTTGAGAATGAAGAAGAGAAAGCCTTGGCAGAAGCCGTCGAATCACTCGTTTTGTCAGGGACTGCCAGTCAGCAATTGAAACAGCTCTTTGCGCTTAGTCCAGTTATTGATGCTTTCTTTGAAAATACCATGGTAATGACTGAAGATCAGACTGTTCGACAAAATCGTTTGGCAATCTTGTCGCAATTAACTAAGAAAGCAGCTAAACTTGCACGTTTTAACCAAATCAATACCAAATAAAATCTGTTAAACGGATTAAATCTTATCATAAAGGAGAGAAACATGGATCCCAAAAAAATTGATCGTATTAACGAGCTTGCCAAAAAGAAAAAAACAGAAGGCTTGACCCCAGAAGAAAAAGTAGAACAAGCCAAACTACGTGAGGAGTACATCGAAGGTTATCGTCGCACTGTTCGTCACCACATCGAAGGGATCAAAATTGTGGATGAAGAAGGAAACGATGTTACACCAGAGAAACTACGTCAAGTCCAACGTGAAAAAGGATTACATGGTCGTAGTCTCGATGACCCAAATTCATAATATGTATTCTTTCTTTTAACAAAGATAGATGAAATAATACCAAAAGACTATCATACATAAATGAACTGCACCTCAAAAGTTAGATTTTCTAGCTCTAACTTTTGAGGTGTTTTTATTTGAAAAAAGACAGTAAAAAAGCGCAAAAAATCAATTCCTGTGCTAGCGTGTAATTGAAATTTTGTAGTTTTGGCGTTAGAACTGTTTCCTCAGTCCTAGCCCCTTCTCTTTTTGATAAGTATGCTTGATGGAGAGTAGTTTGTAAATGAGTCTGAGAATCTTATGAGCATAAGAAATGACGGCTTTCATCTTGCTTACTCTTTGGGAAATTCGATTGTAAAAAGAAGAAAAAGCTGGATCCTTGGAATGTGCTGCAATTAATCCCGACATGGTCAAAGCCTGTTTTATTTAGCGATTTCCTTGCGTGATGTGTGAGGATTTTTTTATGCCAGCACTATAGGCTAAACATCTTTTTCTGTCATGAGTTAGCAGGCTCTGCCTGCTTAGAGTTTTACATATGCTCCTATTTTCGTTATAGCTAACTTTAATTCTCATTTATTAAGTATACCTAAGTTTTATGTTTAAATTTTGTATAGAAAAGCTGTACCTCTTAATAAAGCTATGTTTACGCTTTCAATCAACCATCGCTTATGATACTATTATGGTAATAGAAAAAATTCTTAGTTCGCTAAAGATCTTTATTCGAGATTCAGAGGAAATAGAAATTTTATCCATTAAAAATACGTTTCATAAATTACTTACTTGATATTAATAGAATTCCAATATTGTATAATTAAATCAAAGATGACACTGGAATAAGGAGGATTTATTATGGTTAATAATGTAGCTGTTAAAGTCTTAAACCTTTCAAAAGAATTTTTGTTAGGGCAAGACAAAACTGTTTCTATTTTGAAAGATGTTTCTTTATCTGTCAATTATGGGGAATTTGTATCAATACTTGGTGTCAGTGGTTCTGGAAAGTCTACTTTGCTAAGTTGCTTATCAAGTTTATCTGAACCAACAAGTGGCGAAGTTATTATCAATGGTGTAAATCCATATACTTTAAAAGAAGGGAATCTTGCTAAATTTAGAAGGCAAGATATTGCAATAATTTTTCAAAACTATAATCTGGTACCCGCTCTACCTGTACTAGAAAATGTTACACTTCCTCTGAGACTCTCAGGAAAGAGTGTTGATAGCAATAAAGTAAAAAAAATGTTGGATAGTTTGAATTTTAAAGCAGA
>JAWHFN010000220.1:0-2368 GCA_032565555.1 Streptococcus mitis
AAATTGTGGAAACCTCTCTTCGTCAGGCTGCTCTTTGGGACCAGGTCAAAGACGATTTGCACAAGTCAGCCTTGACCTTATCAGGTGGTCAGCAACAGCGTCTCTGTATCGCTCGTGCTATTTCGGTTAAACCAGATATCCTCTTGATGGATGAACCTGCGTCAGCCTTGGATCCGATTGCGACAGCCCAGCTGGAAGAAACCATGTTGGAATTGAAGAAGGACTTTACTATCATCATCGTGACCCACAGTATGCAACAGGCTGCGCGTGCTAGTGACTACACAGGATTTTTCTACTTGGGTGACTTGATTGAGTACGATAAGACCTCTAATATTTTCCAAAATGCCAAACTACAGTCAACCAATGACTATGTAACAGGACACTTTGGATAGAAAGGAAACAGTATGACAGAAGCGATTTTACAGGTATCAGACCTGTCCGTTTACTACAATCAAAAAAAGGCCTTGAATAGTGTTTCCCTATCTTTCCAACCTAAGGAAATTACAGCCTTGATTGGTCCATCTGGATCAGGGAAATCAACCCTCCTCAAGGCTATCAACCGCATGGGAGATCTTAATCCAGAGGTGACTACAACTGGTTCAGTGGTTTATAATGGCCACAACATCTATAGTCCTCGTACAGATACAGTTGAATTGCGGAAGGAAATTGGTATGGTTTTCCAACAACCAAACCCTTTCCCTATGTCTATCTACGAAAATGTTGTTTACGGGCTTCGTATCAATGGAGTGAAGGACAAGCAGGTTCTGGACGAGGCGGTAGAAAAAGCCTTGCAACGGGCTTCTATCTGGGATGAGGTCAAGGATCGCCTGCATGATTCAGCTATCGGACTTTCAGGCGGACAACAGCAACGTGTCTGTGTTGCCCGTGTCTTGGCAACCAGTCCTAAAATCATTCTCTTGGATGAACCGACTTCAGCCTTGGACCCTATCTCGGCCGGTAAGATTGAGGAAACCTTGTATGGTCTAAAAGATAAATACACCATGCTCTTGGTTACGCGTTCCATGCAACAAGCCTCTCGTATCTCTGACAAGACAGGATTTTTCCTTGATGGAGATTTGGTCGAGTTTAACGATACCAAGAAGATGTTCCTCAACCCACAACACAAGGAAACAGAAGATTATATTTCAGGAAAATTTGGATAAGGAGATAAATGATGTTACGTTCTCAATTTGAAGAAGATTTGGAGAAATTGCACAACCAGTTCTACGCTATGGGACAAGAAGTGCTATCCCAAATCAATCGGACAGTGCGTGCCTTTGTTACGCATGACCGTGATTTGGCCAAGGAAGTCATCGAAGACGATGCAGAAGTAAACGAATACGAAGTGAAATTGGAAAAGAAATCATTTGAAATGATTGCCCTTCAACAACCCGTTTCTCAGGACTTGCGTACTGTTTTGACAGTCTTGAAGGCTGTATCTGACTTGGAACGTATGGGTGACCATGCCGTTTCTATTGCTAAAGCAGCAATTCGTATGAAGGGGGAGCAACGTATCCCAGCTGTTGAAGAAGAAATCAAGAGAATGGGTCGCGATGTCAAGAACTTCGTCGAAGCAGCCCTTGAACTCTATCTGAATGGTTCAGTGGACCAGGCCTATGAAGTAGCAGCCATGGACGAAAAAATCAACCATTACTTTGATAGCATTCGTGACTTGGCTACAGAAGAAATCAAGAAAAATCCAGATGCTATCGTTACAGGACGTGATTACTTCCAAGTGATTGCCTTCTTGGAACGCATTGGAGACTATGCCAAGAATATCTGTGAATGGGTTGTTTACTTTGAAACAGGTAAGATTGTCGAACTATAAAATAGATTCATTCTGCATAAAAAGGAGCTTGAAATCAATCGATAGCTCCTTTTCTTGAATGAAAAAAATATTTTTAAGATAAAAATTCAAAAAACACTTGACAAGTAACTTGGATAGCGTTATAATTATACAAAATTAACAGAGAGGTTGTTTATTTATGAAATCAAAAAAATGGATATTTGTTTTATGTAGTTTTCTTGCAAGTTTCTTTTTAGTAGCTTGCCAGTCAGGTTCGAATGGTTCTCAGTCAGCTGTTGAGGCCATTAAGCAAAAGGGGAAATTAGTTGTAGCGACTAGTCCTGACTATGCACCTTTTGAATTTCAGTCTTTAGTTGATGGGAAAAATCAGGTTGTTGGTGCGGATATTGATATGGCCCAAGCTATCGCTGATGAACTTGGGGTGAAGTTGGAAATTTCAAGCATGAGTTTTGACAATGTCTTGACCAGTCTTCAAACTGGGAAGGCTGACCTAGCAGTTGCGGGAATTAGCGCTACTGACGAGAGAAAAGAAGTCTTTGATTTTTCAATCCCTTACTATGA
>JAWHFN010000221.1:0-2364 GCA_032565555.1 Streptococcus mitis
ATTTATGATAGGGTAGGTATGCTCAAAATTGGAGGGGAAGTCATGATAAATAAAAAGCAATTTCGGATTTTTACCATTGTTGATTTGGATAGGGAAGAAGATTATTTGCATGAGATGCACTTGAAAGGCTGGAGATATAGAACTAGTCGTTTTGGTTTTTTCTATTTTGACCAATGCCAACCTGACGATGTCATCTACCGTATCTATGATTCTAGATTTCTTAAAAAGCATAAGCATGAACGGCAAGATTTTAGAAATAGAGGTTGGGAATTGATAGAAACAGGATTTTGTTCAATTCTTCGTAAACCAGCTTCTGATATACTTTCAGAGGATCAAGTTTATATGAGTAATAATCTCAGGTGGGAAGTTATGCGGTCTAGACTTCGTTCCTGTACAGCTACTTTCTCGGGTGGTCTTGTTGTTTGTATGAGTGTATTTAAAGAAGAGCTTTCTATGTCTTTCTTCATTATTTTTCTTTTATATGCTTTTATGATTTCTTATCTAATCCATGGTTTTTTCAGACTTAAAAGGAAATACAAAATGAATGGAAGGTAAGGTTCTAGGTCTTTAGACTGATTTTTAGCACTCTTGATAAAAGAGTGCTAATTTTTTGAGTTTTTATCTTGACATTCTCTTCTAAGGGTGTATAATAGAATCATGAGTTAGCACTTGAGTGTATCGAGTGCTAATTGATCAGACAGAGAGGAGTGATGAGATGGTTACAGAGCGTCAGCAGGATATTTTAAATCTGATTATTGACATCTTTACCAAAACGCACGAACCTGTCGGATCCAAAGCTTTGCAAGAGTCTATTAACTCTAGCAGTGCAACCATTCGTAATGACATGGCGGTTCTAGAAAAGCAAGGGTTGCTTGAAAAGGCTCATACTTCAAGTGGTCGGATGCCAAGTGTTGCTGGTTTTCAGTACTATGTGAAACACTCACTGGATTTTGACCGACTGGCTGAAAATGAGGTATACGAGATTGTCAAAGCCTTTGATCAGGAATTCTTTAAGCTAGAGGATATTCTGCAAGAGGCTGCTAATCTATTAACAGACTTGAGTGGCTGTACGGTAGTGGCACTGGATGTTGAGCCCAGCAGGCAGCGGTTGACAGCTTTTGATATCGTTGTTCTGGGGCAACATACAGCCTTAGCGGTATTTACCCTAGACGAGTCTCGAACGGTCACAAGTCAGTTTTTGATTCCAAGGAACTTCTTGCAGGAAGATTTGCTGAAACTGAAGAGCATCATTCAGGAACGTTTCCTCGGGCACACCGTTCTAGATATTCACTACAAGATTCGGACGGAGATTCCGCAGATTATCCAGCGTTACTTTACAACAACGGATAATGTCATTGATCTCTTTGAACACATTTTTAAGGAAATGTTCAACGAAAACATTGTGGTGGCGGGGAAGGTCAATCTCTTGAATTTTGCCAATCTGGCAGCCTATCAGTTCTTTGATCAACCACAAAAGGTGGCCTTGGAGATTCGTGAGGGCCTGCATGAAGATCAGATGCAAAATGTCCGTGTTGCGGACAGTCAAGAGTCTTGTCTAGCAGACCTAGCGGTGATTAGCAGTAAGTTCCTCATTCCTTATCGGGGAGTTGGAATTCTAGCGATTATCGGTCCGGTCAATCTGGATTACCAGCAATTGGTCAACCAAGTCAATGTAGTCAATCGTGTTTTGACCATGAAATTGACAGATTTTTACCGCTACCTCAGCAGTAATCATTACGAAGTACATTAAGATTGAAATCATTAAAGGAGGCGAAAATGGCCCAAGATAAAAAAAATGAAGAAATGAAAGAAGAGGAAGTTGTGGAAACAGCTGAAGAGACAACTCCTGAGAAGTCTGAGCTGGACTTGGCAAATGAACGTGCAGATGAGTTCGAAAACAAATACCTTCGCGCTCATGCAGAAATGCAAAATATCCAACGCCGTGCCAATGAAGAGCGTCAAAACTTGCAACGTTATCGTAGCCAGGACTTGGCAAAAGCGATTCTCCCTTCTTTGGATAACCTTGAGCGTGCACTCGCAGTTGAAGGATTGACTGATGATGTGAAGAAGGGCTTGGAAATGGTGCAAGAAAGCTTGATTCACGCTTTGAAAGAAGAAGGAATCGAAGAAATCGCAGCTGATGGTGAATTTGACCATAACTACCATATGGCCATCCAAACTCTCCCAGCAGACGATGAACACCCAGCAGATACCATCGCCCAAGTCTTCCAAAAAGGCTACAAACTCCATGACCGCATCCTACGCCCAGCCATGGTAGTGGTTTACAACTAGGCAATTCTGACGGTAGCTAAAGCAACTCGTCAGAAAACGGCAATCGCTATGGCGTTTGTTTAGCCTACTTAC
>JAWHFN010000222.1:0-2345 GCA_032565555.1 Streptococcus mitis
GTCATTCATTCCATTTAATAATGCGTTCATCTTCTCTTCCTTACTCTTGAAGTCAATATTTCTATTATATCAGAATTCAGGTAAAATATCTTTACCTAGACTGGTTACGTGTAGAAAGCAACTTCTTATATCTAGATAAAAAATGAGCTTGGATATTATTTCCAAACTCATTTAAAGTCAATTGCATTATACTAGAACAAGCCTAATACTGTTCCATCGCTTTCAACATCCATGTTGAGAGCAGCTGGTCGTTTTGGAAGTCCTGGCATGGTCATGACATCACCAGTTAAGGCAACGATAAAGCCTGCACCTAATTTTGGTACCAATTCACGAATGGTAATTTCAAAGTTTTCAGGTGCTCCAAGTGCATTTGGATTATCAGAGAAACTGTACTGAGTTTTAGCCATACAGATTGGCAATTTGTCCCAACCATTCTGAACGATTTGGGCAATTTGCGTTTGAGCTTTCTTCTCAAAGTTCACTTTGCTACCACGATAGATTTCAGTAACAATCTTTTCGATTTTTTCTTGGACAGAAAGGTCATTGTCATACAAACGTTTATAGTTAGATGGGTTTTCAGCGATAGTCTTGACAACCGTTTCGGCAAGCGCTACTCCACCTTCTGCACCATCAGCCCAGACACTTGCCAATTCAACTGGTACATCAATAGAAGCACAGAGTTCTTTCAAGGCTGCGATTTCAGCCTCTGTATCAGAAACAAATTCGTTGATAGCTACTACTGCTGGAATACCGAACTTACGGATATTTTCAACGTGGCGTTTCAAGTTAGCAAAACCGGTACGAACCGCCTCCACATTTTCCTCTGTAAGAGCGTCTTTAGCCACGCCACCATTCATCTTAAGGGCACGAAGGGTTGCAACAATGACAACTGCATCTGGAGATGTTGGCAAGTTTGGCGTCTTGATATCAAGGAATTTCTCGGCACCAAGGTCTGCACCAAAACCAGCTTCAGTAACTGTATAATCAGCCAAATGAAGGGCTGTTGTCGTTGCTAAGACAGAGTTACATCCGTGAGCGATATTGGCAAATGGACCACCGTGTACAAAGGCAGGTGTACCGTAAATTGTCTGAACCAAGTTTGGCTTAATCGCATCCTTCAAAATCAAAGCTAAGGCACCTTCAACCTGCAAATCACCTACAGAAACTGGTGTACGGTCGTAACGATAACCAATAACGATATTCGCCAAACGGCGTTTCAAGTCCTCGATGTCTGTTGCCAAGCAAAGAATTGCCATGATTTCGGAAGCGACGGTAATGTCAAAGCCATCCTCACGTGGAATACCATTTAGAGGCCCACCAAGCCCAACAGTCACATGGCGAAGAGCACGGTCGTTCAAGTCTACAACACGTTTCCAGAGGATACGACGTTGGTCAATTCCTAGCTCATTCCCTTGGTGCAAGTGGTTGTCAATCAAGGCAGAAAGAGCGTTGTTGGCAGTTGTAATGGCATGCATGTCTCCAGTAAAGTGGAGATTGATGTCTTCCATTGGCAGAACTTGAGCGTAACCACCTCCTGCAGCACCCCCCTTAATACCCATTACTGGACCAAGAGATGGTTCGCGAATAGCAATCATGGTTTTCTTGCCAATTTTGTTCAAGGCATCCGCAAGACCAATAGTAATAGTTGATTTTCCTTCACCTGCTGGTGTTGGGTTAATGGCAGTAACCAGAATCAATTTCCCAACTGGATTGCTCTCAACTGCACGAATTTTATCAAAGCTGAGCTTAGCCTTGTACTTTCCATACAACTCCAAATCGTCGTAAGAAATACCAAGTTTCTCTACAACATCAACGATTGGCTTCAACTCAATACTCTGTGCGATTTCAATATCTGTTTTCATGCAAAACTCCTCTAACCTCTTATATGATAATTCATTATAACACAAAACAAGATTTTTAACATCCCAAAACTATCTAAACGTTCGTAAATATCCCTATTTTTAAGTTTTTTAGAGTTCTTTCTTAAATTTTATATGGCTTTATAGTTTGAAACTATAGTAAATCTTCGTTTTTACCAAAAATTTATCGCTTTCATTTTACTTACCGTTTATTTTTGTGTACAATAGTGCTATGAAAATTTTAGTTACATCGGGCGGTACCAGTGAAGCTATCGATAGCGTCCGCTCTATCACTAACCATTCTACAGGACGCTTGGGGAAAATCATAACAGAAACTTTGCTTGCTGCAGGGCATGAAGTTTGTTTGATAACAACAAAACGATCTCTAAAGCCAGAAGCCCATCCCAACCTAAATATTCGAGAAATTAACAATACCAAGGACCTTCTCCTTGAAATGCAAGAACGTGTCAAGGACTATCAGGTCTT
>JAWHFN010000223.1:0-2324 GCA_032565555.1 Streptococcus mitis
GAAAAATCAAGACCTGCAAATTCCTTCCACATGGCTTGGGTTTTCTGTGGATAGGAAAGAGAATCAGGTAGATTTTCCACAAATTTCTCCATCTCAGCACCTTTCTCTGTGTATAAGTCAGCGATTTTCTGGTAATCCAGAACTTCCTCTGTCCCAAAAGCTAGATTATCAATACCCAAGCGAGCCAAGATATCCACAGCCCCTTGGCCGAAGAAATCTGCTGCCTGAACACTGACTAAAAAGGGCAATTCCACTACCAAGTCTGCGCCATTTTCCAGTGCCATCTGGGCCCTTGTCCACTTATCCACAATAGCAAGCTCGCCACGCTGCATGAAATTCCCTGACATGGCAACGATTTTCAGCCCCTCAGCCTGTTCCAGCAGGTATTTATGGCCATTATGAAAAGGATTGAACTCCGCAATAATACCTGTGATGGTCATGCTAATCTCCTACTTCTGCGCGACAAAAAACCAACGGGTGCTAGTTTCTGTTGGTTCCTTGTCCTCAAAGTCGGCATAGAGTTTGAATGACTTGAAACCAGCCTGTTCCAGTAAAATATCATAGGTCAGAACCTCATAAGTCCGCTCCTCATGCACTTCATCGTGGCGACTAAAGGAACCGTCAGACTCCTTTACAAAGAAAGTCAACTCATGCACGATGGAGTGAGGTGCTGCATCCTCATAAGTATCCCAGAGCATTGCAAAATCTTCTGCATTTTCATGGTAAGAATAGCCTGGAAAAACTTCATCTGTCTGGTAGGTCGAGTGCACATCAAAGATGAAAACTCCGTCTTCGTTGAGGACATTATAGACTTCTTTAAAAACGTCCCCTACTTCCACCTCATCCTGCATGTAGCAGATTGAGTCCGAATAACACGTGACAAAGTCGTATTGACCTGCCTTAGACAAATCCAGCATATTGCCTTCCATAAAATCAATCTTTTGTTTGGCTGAAGCCGCTCTCTTCTCAGCAATCTTCAACATATCCCCACTCAAGTCCAGTCCAGTCACATCAAAACCAGCCTGAGAGAAGCGCACAGATTGAATTCCTGTCCCACAAGCCAATTCCAAGAGTTTCTTTCTCTCCTTAGTTTTTGGCAAATGACGAAGCGAAAAATCCGTCCATTTGTCGTATAAACTATCGTCCATGACTGCATCATAGACCGCCGCAAAGGTTTCATAAGTTGCCATAATCATGATACCAAGAGCCTCCATGGCAAACACCACTCGCCCTATACCTTTCTATCACATTCCTTTTAAAATAAGCAAAGAAACCCAGTTGACTACAACTGAGTTCAATTGTACACTATAGTCTTTTCGTTTGCTTTTAGTACTAGGCAACGAGTTGCAGGCATAACTGGAGTTAGGCAAAACGAGTTAACGCCGTAATAAAAGATAAAGGAAAAGACTATAAAGTTTCAGATAAATCTACAGAATTCGCCTCATGCCATAGTTTTTCTAGGTTATAGTGGGCACGCATTTCTTCTGAAAAGACATGCACAACGACACCACCAAGGTCCAGCAAGACCCAACCTCCAGCTGCGTCGCCTTCGACATGACTGCCTTTAAAGCCTGCTTGGGCTACTTTTTCACGGATATTATCTGCGATAGCGTCCAACTGACGGCTATTCATCGAGCTAGTAATAACAAAGTAGTCAGTCACGCTGGTCAAATCTTGTACATCAAGTGCGAGGATATCCTCCGCACGTTTCTCATCAGCCGCTTTCACGACTAGTTCTAGTAATTCTTTTTCGTTCATTTAGTCCTCTTTTAAAAAATATTTTTATAATCTAGGACATCTGCAAAGCGATCCTCCCAAATGTCCTCATAAAATTCATTTATCGTTTCTGCTGGAATGTCATCCCCATCAAAGGTTGTGACAGCACCTTCTGGAATAATAAGCTGATAGCCATATTCAAAGGCAACCTTGACAGAGGTATCCACACAATATTCTGTCTGCATGCCACATAAAACTAATTTTTCAATCCCCTGTTTATCCAAGTATTCTTTTAAGCCAGTTTCTTTGAAAATACTATTATACTTCTTCTGAAAGACCTTTTCATCAGGTTTTCGATTTAAAAGCGCAGATAACTGCCAATCTTCTGATGTTTGGGCTTCAGGATTCTCAATATGTTGAACATAGATAATTTCAATATTCTTACTTCTAGCCTGGTTTTGTAAATAAGAAATTTTTTCCAATAGACTATTTGTCTGAAAACCGGTTTCCACTAAAATATTCTGAACATCAATGATTATAAAAGCCGTCTTCATTTAGTCCTCTTTCAAATAGTGCACAAAGGCGTTATAGGTTTCAAGGGTTTGGGG
>JAWHFN010000224.1:0-2275 GCA_032565555.1 Streptococcus mitis
GTTCCTGTAGGGTCAGAAATAACGGTTCCACACGACTCGTGAATCATTGCCATTGGAAGTTTTTTATTCAAAACCTTGGGATCACGTTTCCCCTGGTAGTAACGCTGATCCGCATGACAGACCGCCATATAATTAGGGCGGATGAGGATATGATTCTCTTGGTCAATAGCCTCTTCCTGATATTTGACATTGATAAACTTAGGCTTAGTTAGTTGATAAATTTGATTAATCATTTTACTAGTCTTTCTCAATCATACTTTTTGCAATCTTCAAATCTGTTACGGTTGTAATCTTCAGATTTGAGTATTCACCTTTGGCTAAGGCCACATCTTTTCCTTTGATCACAAAGATTTTACATGCATCTGTCAAGATTTCCTTCTCTTCAGCAGAAAGAGAGCCATAAAGGTCCATGAAGTCCTTGCAACGGAATGTTTGAGGTGTTTGTCCTTGATAAAGGTGAGCACGATTTGGAATATCTGTAATGAATTGACCATTGGTACTTTCAACGATAGTATCAACCGCTTCTACCACTGTGTCCACTGCGTCATGATTTTGGGCAAGTTGGATATTGTCTTGAATCATGCGAAGTGTAATAAATGGACGAACAGAATCGTGGGTAACAACGATATCCTCTGGAGTAAGCGGACGATAAGCATCAATGGCTTCAATGATTTTCTCAATACTTGTATTGCGGTCAGCACCACCCTTTGTAATGATGATGCGTTCCTTATGAAGAGGAAGATATTTATCTACAAGATCTTCTGCATGAGAAACCCAGTCTCCATGAACCCCAACTACAATTTTTTCAATACTTGGTTCCAAGACAAATTTTTCAATTGTATGAATCAAGATAGGTCGATCACCTAGCTCTAAAAATTGTTTTGGCAAGTTACTGATTCCCATACGTGTGCCAGTTCCACCAGCAAGAATTCCTGCATAAATCATCTATTTTCTCCTTTGTCTTACTAAAAAAACTTATTCTCTCTATTATACCACAATCTAGTCCTATCATGAAAGAAATACCGGCCCTCCCGTTCTAGAATAGGAGGATTAAGCAGTTCCATTATTCAAAGAAACTAGTCCATTTCTAGTAGTGACTAGGAATTCTGTAGGCATTACTAGAAATGGCTGTGAAATTTTAGAGTTCTTCAGAATAATATAGTTTTCTTAAAGAAAACTTAAAATTAAGCTTTGAAACTTCAAAGTGATTACTTGACTTATACTCAATGAAAATCAAAAAGCAAACTAGGAAGCTAGCCGTAAGCTGTACTTGAGTACGGTAAGGCGACGCTGACGTGGTTTGAATTTGATTTTCGAAGAGTATTACTGCCCTTCATTTCTTATTAGCTGACTTTATGATATAATGAAAAACGAGGTAAATTGAATGAAAAGTATAAAATTAAATGCTCTATCTTACATGGGAATTCGTGTCTTAAATATTATTTTTCCCATCCTAACTGGAACCTATGTCGCACGTGTCTTGGACCGTACTGACTATGGTTACTTCAACTCAGTTGACACTATTTTGTCATTTTTCTTGCCCTTTGCGACTTATGGGGTCTATAACTACGGTTTACGGGCCATCAGTAATGTCAAGGATAACAAAAAAGATCTGAATAGAACCTGAACTGCACCCCAAAAGTTAGACATAAAAATCTAACTTTTGAGGTGCTTTTATTATGAAATTAACTTATGATGATAAAGTTCAGATCTATGAACTTAGAAAACAAGGATATAGCTTAGAGAAGCTTTCAAATAAATTTGGGATAAACAATTCTAATATTAGGTACATGATTAAATTGATTGATCGTTATGGAATAGAGTTCGTCAAAAAAGGAAAGAATTGTTACTATTCTCCTGAACTAAAACAAGAGATTATTGATAAAGTTCTTCTTGAGGGGCATTCACAAATTAGGGCGTCTCTGGATTATGCTCTTCCAAGTAGTGGATTACTTTCTAATTGGCTGGCACAATATAAGAAAAACGGATATACTATTGTTGAGGGAACAAGAGGGAGACCACCTAAAATGGGACGTAAGCCAAAGAAGAGATTTGAAGATATGACAGAATTAGAATGTCTTCAAGCAGAAAATGAATACTTGAGAGCGGAGAATGCCATTCTAAAAAAGTTGAGAGAACTCCGATTGAGGGACGAAAAGGAGCAAGAAGAAAAACGGAAATTGTTCAAGGACTGGTAACAGAGTTTTCTTTAGATATTCTTCTAAAGATTATTAAGCTTGCCCGTTCAACCTATTATTGCCACTTAAAACAGCTG
>JAWHFN010000225.1:0-2244 GCA_032565555.1 Streptococcus mitis
AAACAAACTTGACTCGTTTTTCTGCTTCTTCTAGCAGTTGATTCCCAATCCCTTGATTTCGAAAAGGTTCAAACACATTAAAATCTGATAATTCTGGATAGACTTCTGCAAAAGGACCATGTTTAGCAGAGGGCAAAATGGTAACGTAGCCCGCTACAGCACCATCAATCTCTGCAACTAAGACTTCTCTCTCCCCACTTTCCTGTTCCAGAAAATATCTAGCCAAAATTTCCTCTCTACCAGGCCAACCTTGATTCATAAATCCATGAGATAAGGATTCAACATCAGACTTAATCATATTTCTAATCGTACAATTCATCTTTGACTTACCCACCTTTACTCTTTTTATTACCATTATAGCACGCCAAGATCAGAAAAAACGATCTCGTGAAAAAAGGTCCACTGGACCCCAACTCGCTCTCTCATTTCAAGGCTCGTGAAAAAAAGACCCAACCGGGTCTTTTCTTTAATCTTCGTTTACGAAAGGCATCAAAGCCATTACGCGAGCGCGTTTGATAGCTGTTGTTACTTTACGTTGGTTTTTAGCTGAAGTTCCTGTTACACGACGAGGAAGGATTTTCCCACGTTCTGAAACGAAACGGCTAAGAAGCTCAGTATCTTTGTAATCAACATATTCAATTTTGTTTGCTGCGATGTAATCAACTTTTTTACGGCGTTTGAATCCGCCACGACGTTGTTGAGCCATGTTTTTTCTCCTTTATAATTTTAGTTGTCCATTAGAATGGTAAATCATCATCTGAAATATCCAATGGATTTGTTGCTCCAAATGGATTTTCATCACGTGAAAAGTCTGGTACTGAATTTGTAGGCGCTGAATAGTTTGAACTTGGTGCAGAATAAGCTCCACCTGTGTGACCCTCACGCACACTACGGCTTTCCAACATTTGGAAATTCTCAGCCACGACCTCTGTCACGTAGACACGTTGTCCTTGCTGGTTATCGTAACTACGAGTCTGGATACGACCTGTCACCCCGATAAGTGAGCCTTTTTTAGCCCAGTTAGCAAGATTTTCAGCCTGTTGGCGCCACATAACGACATTGATAAAATCAGCCTCACGTTCGCCATTTTGACTCTTAAATGTACGGTTTACTGCAAGAGTAAAAGTCGCAACTGCTACATTTGATGGGGTATAACGCAACTCAGCGTCACGTGTCATACGCCCTACAAGTACAACATTGTTAATCATAGTTTACCTTCTTACGCGTCAGTTTTGACGATCATGTGACGAAGAATGTCAGCGTTGATTTTTGAAAGACGGTCAAACTCTTTAAGAGCTGCATCGTCGTTTGCTTCAACGTTAACGATGTGGTAAAGTCCTTCACGGAAATCTTTGATTTCGTATGCAAGACGACGTTTTTCCCAAGATTTTGATTCAACAACAGTTGCACCGTTGTCAGTCAAAATAGAGTCAAAACGTGCTACCAAAGCGTTTTTAGCTTCTTCTTCAATGTTTGGACGAATGATATAAAGAATTTCGTATTTAGCCATTGATATGTTCCTCCTTTTGGTCTAATGACCCCAAGACTTTGCAAGGGGTAAGTGAGGTTCGCTCACAACAAACTATTATACTAGAAAACAATTTTTTACGCAAGTAAAAACTCTGGAATTCGAAAAAACGCCACATGGGCGTTTTCCTGTTCTTACGGTTTGATACGGTGCAACATACGTGGGAACGGAATGGCTTCACGGATGTGTTTTGTTCCAGCTGCGAAGGTCACCATACGTTCAATACCGATACCAAATCCACCGTGTGGTACTGTACCGTATTTACGAAGGTCAAGGTAGAATTCATACTCTGTACGGTCCATACCAAGTTCATCCATCTTAGCAACAAGGGCATCGTAGTCTTCCTCACGCATAGAACCACCGATGATTTCTCCATAGCCTTCTGGAGCAAGCAAGTCTGCACAAAGCACGCGCTCTGGATTTCCAGGAACTGGTTTCATGTAAAATGCCTTGATGGCTGCTGGATAGTTCATGACAAAAGTTGGCACACCAAAGTGGTTTGAAATCCACGTTTCGTGTGGTGAACCAAAGTCATCACCATGCTCAAGATGTTCGTAGTCAGCGTCTTCATCATTTTCATGCTCTTGCAAGAGGTCAATGGCTTGATCGTAAGTGATGCGTTTGAATGGCTCTGCAATGTAGCGTTTCAAGAGCTCTGTATCACGTTCCAAGGTTTCCAAGGCTAGAGGCGCACGGTCAAGAACACCTTGAAGAAG
>JAWHFN010000226.1:0-2178 GCA_032565555.1 Streptococcus mitis
TAACTCAAATGTCTCACACTTAATTCCACCATAAAAATCCGTTTTAGACTAATTTCCACTTTGGTCAGGTGAGTGGAAGTTACTTTGAGAAGTTACCTGGTATCATTAACAATGATATTCCTTCGAACATGGTGCAACAAATCATAGTTATGATTAAAGCAGAATACGTTTTTGCATATTTTGCATTTATCATTTCTATATTATTTTTAAGATTCTTCCACTAAAATTAGATATTAGACCGTTTATTTTAGCTGGATTAATCTTTGTAGTAAGACAATTTTTGGCAGGAATGCAAAATGAAATGAGTATTAGATTACATGTAGAAACCAAAGCTGGACCAGCTTATTACTTATTAGTTTTAGGGATTTTGAGCTATGTGATAACTAGCATAAAAAATTCCAAAAACAAACTCTTATATATATTACCCATTGTTTTACTCATTGAACCGACTTTTGATTTAATTACTTCATCAATTAGCCTAGGAATTTACTCATTAGTTGAATTATTAAAACCAATAATCCCCTTTTTTATTCTATTTCTTATTATCCTATTTGGAAGTTCAGGAGTTGAGGAAGTAGAGCCAGATTTAGTAACCCTAGAAGATGGAAAAGAGAAGCACTATAAAAGAATAAAATAAACATATGAAAAAATTATTTCTATTCAGTATTAGTATTTTAGCTATCTCTATTTTAACGGATTGCCAACCCCAGAGTGAAAACACTTCTTCAGCAAGTTCTGAAGCAATTGCTTCAAGTACTAGTTCAACTTCTTCTACATCGGAAGAAAATAAATCTGTCACAAGTCTAATAAATGAAGAATCTTCCCTTCCGTCAGAAAGGAAAGGAATGAATATTTCTGAAATCCAAAATGGAGATTTTTCTAGCGTCTCAGGAACTTGGAGGAATCGTACAGGTATTGAATTTACTTTCGATAAAAATGGTTTAGTAAGTGATTATTCACAGATTTCAGTTGAACATGCTAAAGAAATTGACCACTATCTCAAGGCAAGTTCTGTTTCTAAAGATGGAGGAGCTGGTGCAGCTATTGCCTTTTTACCAGCAGGAATCCCTATAACCATGTCTGTCACCTCTTCTTCAGATAATTGCTATACTGACTAGTCTGATATCACACAAGACCGCTTATGGTTTGGACACCAACTCATCAATGGCAGTACTGAGGGATTTTTCTATAAAGTAAAATAATTAAACTAACCACAGAATCGAATATTTTCGGTTCCCTTTGACAAGGAGAAAATCATGGATTTTACAGAATATTTGTATAAAAATATCGGAGAACGTGTTAGACTAGACAGACAAAGAAAAAATTTGAATTTGTCAAATTATTCTAGTCACATCGCTCGATGTGCTTTTGATAAAAATGTCAAAGAAACAGGAGATACACAAAATAATCCTATAACTGGCATCACACAAAAGAATATTAGCAAAATAGAAAAAGGAGAGCAGGAGAATTTTAGGAGTTTTTTATCGGATAATCAAATTAAAGCATTGACTGCTACTCTTGAATGTAGTCAAGATGAATTACTTTTAGGAAATAAAGAACAGAAACAAGAAATCGTAAAAATTTTACTATTAGGATGTCTGCTAAATAATATAGATGTTCAGATTAACTCCGTTTCATCTGAAAAATGGCGAGATTTATATCACAAATCTCAATCTCTCGATATCAAACCTAATAAAGAAACTGAACGCTTAGGGAATATAATATTAAAATTTCTACTAACCTATCCTGCTTTCCAAAAGCACTTCATAAATTCTGTCTTTTATTATTCTGATAACTATCCTGATAAGTATATTCCTTATAAATCAAAAGATGAACAATACAGTGATTCTTTTAACCATAAATTACAAACTAAATATGCTAATGACTTGGAAAAAGTCAGTTCCCAACTTCAAACGTGGTACACTACTGATTTAGGGAATATTACTTCTGTTCTACTTCGTAAACCTGAAAATATCATCTATATATTCGAAGCATTCGAACATACTATATATAAAATAATTGATTTAATTTTTGATAAATTTTTAGAAACATTTAACAATAGCTTGAATACCAGAGGTAAAAATAATACTCCTAGCAAAATGATATACTATTTAAACTCTGATGTTCTTTTAAACATTTTATTGGGAGATGATATATACTATCTTTTAGTAAATGAGC
>JAWHFN010000227.1:0-2173 GCA_032565555.1 Streptococcus mitis
CTTTTACCCAACCAGTCGCCATAGCCCCTGAATCTTTTAGGTAATACCAAGAGCCGTTATCTTTCATCCAGCCTGTTGCCATGGAACCTGAGTTGTTTAGGTAATACCAAGTGCCACTATCTTTTACCCAGCCTGTCGCCATAGCCCCTGAATCTTTTAGGTAATACCAAGAGCCATTATCATATAGCCAATCGCTAGCAATCATAGCCCCTGATGATTTAAAGGCATACCAGTTGCTACCTTGATAGAGCCAAGTTTGATTGAACATGATCCCTTTATCATTCATAAAGTACCAAGTTCCCTTGTCCTTAACCCAAGCATTTTGAACTAATTGTCCTTGTTTTTGATAGTACCACTTTTCACTGTAATTCTTTTTTAGCCAGCTTTCTGCTTTTACAATCGGATAAAGTATTTTGAAGGCTCCTGCCCCCCTGTAGGAATGACTGATAACTCCTGGTTTTTGAAGTTTCAATTCTTCATAGTCGTCTGCCCAAGCAAATACTTTTTGACCATTGACAGTCTCTGGTAAGGTAGCAGTGTAGGTCTTGGTTTGATAGTCCCATTTTGCATCAAGGTAGGTGTGTTGATCATTTGATTCGTCAATACGGAAGTAACCACTCTTTCCACCGTCATTATATACATCATCTACTACTTTAGTGGACCAGGTCTTTACTTCATTTCCACTCTTGGCTTCTACCTTGATATCCCCTCTATAGCCATAAGGAACGTAGAAATTCAGGTAACGCCCCTCTACACCCATCATAGACTTGTCCTTTTCTTGACCTAGGAAATTGACAGTTTGATCTTGACCATTGAGACTAACCGTCCACTCGATTTTCTCAGTTTTTGGCAAATCCAATACTTTGATATCTACTTCATTGCCATTGTCAAATTGAAGAATTTTGCCATCTTGATACTTAATACCACCCTTGACAACCCATTCTTCTTTCAATTCGAAGGCCTTTCCTGAATGAGGGAAAGCTAGTAAAGCTAAACCTGCTAGAGATAAACCAAATAATGTGATTTTTTTTGATACTTTCATTTTCTTAACCCCTTATTTTTGGAATAAAACAAATTGACTGTTTTCTGGATAAACTGATACATGTTGCTCCTTATTACTGCTTGATGCAGCTTCAAGGACTAGAGGATAAGAGTATTGATACAGTTCCTCTAAAGTGATTTTTCCGTTAGTATTGGTGTCTGCCATAGGCGAAATCATTCTATTTTGAAGTGAATCCCAACCTGTACCCATTGCCCAGTATCTGGTGGCAAGACTACCTACTCCGACTGCACTATACGATTTTTCACCTTTCCAAGAGGCACATAGTACGAGGAATTTAGAATCAAGCATTTCACCATTCTTACTTGCTGGATCTCCTGTTGAAAATCCTGCCAAAAATGCTTGTTCATCAAATCTTTCTTCAGAATTGGAGACGGCCTTTTCATCTGATTTACCTACATCTATAATTTTTCCTGAATAGCAACAATCCAGCATAACCACAAACTTACCTTTATATTGTTTCAGTATAGATGCTAATTCCCAGCCTGAAAATGTCTGACCATCGCTACCAAGATAGATTCTTCCGTCTCTTCCTCCATGACAAGTAAGGTAAAGATAGTTCACATCGCTTTCGCTAGAAGATTTGAAAAGCTCTTCCATTTTTGCAATAATCTCAGCTTTTGTTTTATCTGGGAAACGAACAACTTTACTAAAGTTTTGGTTGCTAAAAACCCTTTCCATAGCATTAACGTCTTCGATAGGTACTTCTATCGTTGATGTTTCACCAAGAACTAAAGCACGGCGATTAATCGTTTGTCTTGCTCCACTAGTAGCAAAGAAATAAGTATCATCTCCAATATTGTGCCAACCTGTCTGCATAGCACCGCTATCAGCTAAATAATATTGTTTTCCTTCGATAGTCTGTAGGCCAGTTTGCATGACACCGCTAGTATTTAAATAGTACCAACTACCAGAAATCAAACACCAGCCTGTTTTCATAGCACCACTATCATCTAGATAATACCAATTTCCATACTCATTGAACCAACCTGTTTTCATCCAACCTTCACTATCAAAATAGTACCAGGTTTCATTGATCTTTTCCCACCCGTTTTTAGTGTAAGAACCGTCAGAATGTTTATACCACCAACGGCCATTCGATTGAATCCAACT
>JAWHFN010000228.1:0-2165 GCA_032565555.1 Streptococcus mitis
AGGCAGAAATACCAAACTGGTCAAGCATATTGGTTACCATGAAGTATACTTGCTCATCTTTCCACGGTTTTTCGTAGATTTTTGCCATCGCTCCCATAGCTCCATTAACTTGATGCCAACGGTCAGTCGGGCCGAATAGTTCACGAATAGGAGATACCACGGCTCCACCTTTTCCATAACCTTGACGATTTGCATCTTTAATTCCTGCATAAGATTGATTATCCCAAACAGGTGTTGGCACCATATATTCGCTCTTCAAAAGTTTGTTACGAACACTTGGGAGAGCTAAACGAGACCAGAAATCTAAGTAAGTTTGTTGCGCTTTAGCGACTTCATCAATACGTTTCTTCAATTCCTTACGTTCTTCTTCAGTGTTCTTACCATATTTCTCAAATGAGCTATAAGCCATCGTGTTATAGGTTGAAATCATAAAGATATGGGCTTTCTTCAAGTTGAGCAATGGTAAAATCATACGACCGTGAACGTCATTGTTTAAACCGTCAAATACACGATGTCGCTTATCTTTAAAGGCTTCTGTGCTTGTTTCAGGTTCTACTACATAAACGTTTTTCGCAGAATGAATAAACCAGTCATTCAAATCTTTATCTTCTGTAAACAAACGCATGTTATAGTCTAAGAAGCTACGTAAATCACCTTTACCAGTTGCACCAGCAATCACTTCTTTGTAGGCATCTTGTGTACGATCACCTTTCAAGAAATGCTCCCTTGAACCAATTTGAATCAAACGGTCGATGACACTTGGTGTTTTACCATAGAAATCAGGTTTGAACATCATCATATCCTTGATACTCAAATCACCATATTTGATATCATAGTAACGATTGAGATAAGTCAGTCCCATTATAATCTTAGCTTTATTATCTTCTACTTTCTTGAGTAGCGATTTCATCGCGGCATCATCACCGTTCAATTGATGGTCTTCATTTTCGATCAAGGATTTGACTAACTTATCTAGATTTTGCTTCACTTCGGCAAAACTTTCTTCTAAGTATAGATTACGAATATATCCATCTTTACGAGCATCTGTATTTTCTTCTGCCTTCTTACGTATATCCATTAACGCGCGTACTTCAGCTGAAATTAGGTCAACACTTGAAAGTCTTTCTTTCACATCTGCAATCAGTTTGTCTCGATTTTTAACAACCATATTTGGTGTATAGACAATGTTTTGACCTGCTACATCATACTCTTTTACTTGAGCTACTTTAGAATCAGCTTTAGCGGTAACTACCATTTCTTCTTTAGTGCCATCCGCATAGTGAACCATAATCTTATCAATATCTGATAAGTCCGTCACAAACTGACCATTCTTCATACCTGTTACAGATAACACCTCTTTAGTCATTAGGTTTGAACTTGTAGCCAATCTGTTACCTTGGTTTACAATCCATTCTTTATTGTAGAAGGGTTGTAGTTTCTCAATGTTGTGGTATGCCTGCTCACGCGTTGCGTCATAATCTTGAGTTGTTTTATACTCATTATCACGAGTTGTGAGAGCGTTGAGTTTATTTACAATTGGCTCTGTAATTGCATATTTATCTGCTGTGATAGACAATTCTTTAATTTTCTTATCAGCTTCCTCTTGTGTTATAGGCTTAATACGCCCCAATTCTTTAGAATGTTTGTATGATGAAGTACCTTTACTTACATCTTTTACAACATAGTTTCTATTGACATTGTTACCAGTCCAATAAGGATCGTCACTGATATCATGTGAACCATAAAATATCTCACCATTTTCAACTTTCATCATTGAAACAGAATCTTCAATCGAACCATGCATATTAAGACTTCCAACAGCACCACCAACTTCAATTGGTTCCTCCACATCTATTGTACCTTTAACAACAGATTTTTTAATAGCTCCCTCTCTACCTACAGTATGGTTATTACCACTATTTTGCGACCAGTAGGCTATACCAGCAGCTTTTGCTTTCTTACCTCGAATATTGGCATCTACATAAGCCTGTTCTACCAGCCCCTTCCAGTTTTCACCAACAATACCAGTCAAGAACGAACTACCTGTACCAATAGAGGTCACATTCCCAATAAAAGCTACATTTCTCAATGTACCGCCACTATCTATTTTATCTATAAATCCAGATACCCAGTTTTTACCTAATACGTTACCAGCCACTTTGACA
>JAWHFN010000229.1:0-2163 GCA_032565555.1 Streptococcus mitis
TATATTATTTTAATCTTTCTTCTAACTCAGCTTTTAAATAGGCGAATTTATCAGCTAATTCAATTACTGCATCAGAATATTTCTTAACCAGAACTCTGCTATTTTTCCCTCCACTTCCATATAAGCGAAGGGCATTATTTACAAGAGATTCTGTGATCCTAGGAAATTGGAAATTGATTATCGTTCCAAATTCCTTAGCAGAACCAAATACACGATTCGTACGAGAATATGCTTGAATCAAACCTTGAAGTTCTAACGCTCTATCAACATAAAGAGTATTTAAGCGTTTAGCATCGTATCCAGTTAGTAGTTGGTCTGCGACAATTAAGATATCGATATTTTTAGGATTTCTACCACTCCCACCTCTTTTCGCACGAGCAGTAATATCTTCAAAATAGGCATTCTCACCACGAACTTTATCTCCAACTAGGAATTTAATCCCAGTAATTCCAGCATAATCCTTAAACATCTCCTCGACAACTTCATTAGCGACATTTTCAGGGTCATTTTCATTACCAAAACTAAAAGTCATTGCAATATTAGGTTTCGCATCACCTTCCTGGAATCTTTCTGCGATTTGCTTTTTAAACTCGTGGTAATAATTGATAACACGTTCTTTATATGCAACCGTTAGTATCGCATTAAATTCTCCCTGTTGAGATTGCGATTCCCAGCCAGCAAGGATTTCTTCTACCACTTTTGGAATATGATACTTATCTTGGTAAAATAATAGACCTTCTTTAACCGCGTTCTTTTCTAATTCCAGTTCAGTCCATTGATGAACTTGTCGTTCAATCTCTCTTTGTCCTTTACTTGGATATTCTTCAACTAGAATATCAATCAGTTGCTCACGGAGCTCTTCAT
This sequence comes from Streptococcus mitis, assembly GCA_032565555.1. GTDB lineage: Bacteria > Bacillota > Bacilli > Lactobacillales > Streptococcaceae > Streptococcus > Streptococcus mitis_DM. The sequence goes on from JAWHFN010000229.1 coordinate 865, forward strand.
AGCTTCTAAACTCACCTGTATTGATGTAGTCAACATGGAATCCTAAGACATTCCCATCTGCAATAGCTTCATCAATTGTATATTGGTGTAAAAGTGGACCGAATAGCTTCTCGGTTGTATTGATAACTTCACTACGTTCATTAATTTTACCCTTCACCTTGTTTTCATCAAACAGAGGAGTCCCTGTAAAACCAAAGAACAAACTATTTTTAAAGAAATAATCTTTAATCGTCCCCATCATATCACCCATAGTAGTTCGATGGGCTTCATCGATAATAAAGACAATTTTTTTATCTGAAAGTTGATGGTCCTGTGCTTCAAGTAACTCATTTACCAAAATGTTCAGTTTGAAGGTAGTCGTTACTACAATCCCACTCTTAGGAGAAGTGAGTTGTTTTCTCAATTGGTAGGTACTCTTTGTCCCATCAACATCCACAGATTCATAGACGGAATAAGCTTTAAAGGCTTTTGAAGTTTGATCGTCTAGATCTCGTCTATCTAGCAAGAATACCACTTTATCAAACTCTGTACGGGTTGCGAGAAACTGAGCCGTTTTAAAGCTGGTAATGGTCTTTCCTGAACCTGTTGTATGCCAGACAAAACCACCGTGCGGAATCTTATCTGGATTATCCCAACCAAATGCTGCTTTTTCAACTGCCTGAAGAGCATAAACCTGATATGGGCGCATCAACATATGGCGACGATTTTCTTCATTGTCAGGATCTTCATCGATAATGAGATAGTCTCCCACCATCTGATGAGCCATTGGAACCATCAAGAAATGTTCAATGACTTCTCTATAATCTGTTAGCACACGTTGGCCCAAGTGCTTCCCACTTTCTTGACCTTTTTGGGTTACTGACCAATGGAAGACGAAAGCAGGATTAAAATCGTTAATAGATTTTGGAGTTGCAAAATAACGAGTTTCAATATCTGTTGTTACGACCATCATCTGTGAAAAGGCCATGAAGTTATTGCTGTATTCCCCAGCTTCGTAATAACGCTTGAACTGACCGAAAGCTTCATCCAAGCTCTTATCACTTCTTTTTTGTTCGATATTAATCAAAGGAAGTCCATTTATTAAGAGCACCAGGTCAAAACGATTGCCGTTAGAGGATGATACTTCACGAGCAATCTGGTAACTCGAATCTCCTCCACTAACTTGAGCTTTTTTTAAGATGGTTAGTGTGATTTGTTTGCGAGTAACTTCTGGATGAGCATCCCGATAAATACCATCGATCTTTCCAGTTGAACCTTCGATAGATAAGATTTTTGCAGCTTCATAACTGTTTGAAATCT
>JAWHFN010000230.1:0-2156 GCA_032565555.1 Streptococcus mitis
GTAACCGCCCGATAACGAAGTATATTGAAAAATCTCCAGACTAGAGAACTCATTGATAGTTCCTAATCTGGAGATTTCTTATTTGCACTTTTCTTGTACAACTTTAGTCCATGGTAAATAAGCCTCTAAAACCTCTTTGTTAACGAGAGTTTCCTCGTTTGGAAGACATTCTAGAAGATAGGATAGATATTTCTCGCTATTTAATTGATGACGTTTAGCTGTTTCCAACAAACTCATAATAATAGCCGTTGCTTTAGCTCCTTCAAAACTTTGAGAAAACAACCAATTTTTTCGTCCCATAACCAATGATTTAATGGCGCGTTCAGCTAGATTATTGGAAAGGACGAGATGCCCGTCTTTCAAAATTGTCTTAAAGGTTTCTTCATATTTGAGACTGTATTCAATTGCCCTCCCTAGTTTTGAACCAGGTAAAACTGACTGACGTCGGCACCAAGCAAAGAAGTCTTTCATTAAGGGATGGAGCTCTTCTTGACGTCTCTGTAGGCGTTCATCAGCTGACAAGTCTTCCCAGTCTCTCTCCAAAGAAAATAACTGATCACAATAAGCTAAACCTTTGGCACCTAAGGATGATTTATCTGCTTGCTTGGGGGTAGCTTCAAAAAACTTCCTTCTCACATGCGCCCAACAACCAACAAGTTTAGCTTCTTCCAGTTGACGATAAGCAGACCACATATCACAATGCACATATCCAGGATAATCTCCTAGGAATTCTTGCACTACTAAACCACTCCGACGCTGATCATGGTGGTAAAGCGTGATCCCTTGCTTCTCAGCTTTCCCAGACAAAAAAGTCCAATAGTAAGTCAGCTGACTATCACTTTCTAAGACCCGATAAGAGGTTTCATCCGCATGAAGAAGAGGTTGTTCTAACAACTTTTCTCGTAAAAGGTTATAAAGGGACTCTAAATAGTATTGACTCGCCTTAATATGCCAATTAGAGATTTCCTTACGTGTGATTGGTAAACCCATCCTAGCCCAATCTTCTTCTTGGCGATAATTGGGTACCTTCAGATTAAACTTCTGATGGATGGTGTGAGCGATAATAGAAGCTGAGCCAAGGCTATGCGCCAAAGGGGCTTTAGGAATAGGAGTTTTCACAATTTTATCACTCGGATTTTTCTCACTGCATGCTTGGCACTTATAAGCGTGTTGGATATGATCTATTCGTTTTAATTGCGCAGGAATAAAGACTAATTCTTGTCGTTGAAGGGTCGCTCCAATCTCTTTTAGCTCTCCCTGACAATCAGGGCAAATGCTCTCTTCTAGTTGATGATGAACTTCTTCTGAATCAAATTGGGCAAGAAGAGCTTGGCGTTTCCCTTTAGATTTCTTACGTTTGTAGGTAATTTCCTCTGTTTCAACTGGGAACATCTCCATCTTCCTCAGATGGAGACTCTTCCTCAAAAAGGTTGAGTTGTCCAGAGGGGCAAACACTTTTCTCAGAGGATTTTCCATAGAGCTTTTGAGTCAGATAAGCCACTTGTTCACGAAGAAGGGCAAGTTCATTGGTGAGACTATCAATTGTAGCACTCTGTTGTTGAATGATTTTCAATAATTCTTCCATGGGCTTCCCTCCTTGTTTTCTAACTTCATTATACTAAAAAGAAAGTCCTCATTTCAATAGAAATCACGACTTTCTGATGAATTTATTTTAGGAGTGATAGAAAAGCCCTTCATAAGCCAATCTACTTGTTCAGGTGTGAGATCTTTGACATCCTTTTCTGTACTTGGCCAAGTCAGTTTACCATTCTCAAAGCGTTTATATAGTAGCCAAAATCCTTGACCATCCCAGTAAAGGGCTTTAAAGCGGTCTTTACGTCCACCACAAAAGAGAAAGACTTGACCTGAGAAAGGATCCAATTCAAAGTGGGTTTTAACGAGATAAGCCAGTGAATCAATGCCTTGCCTCATATCCGTTTTCCCACATACGAGATAGACTTGCCCTAGGCTAGATAGATGAATTGTCATAGAGCAACACCTTATCCAAAAGCTGTTCTATCATTTCGAGATTGAGAGATTGAAAAAAACTTAGTTCAAGCTTGCCAATACGAATTTTAAGCAGAATATCATTTCTCTTTTTAGAATCAAAACGACGAGATTGTGGAATCTCTACAGGAACAATAGGTTGTGGCATT
>JAWHFN010000231.1:0-2148 GCA_032565555.1 Streptococcus mitis
CTTTTGCCTGAGTGTCCAAAATTAAAGAAAATTGCTGACCAAGTTTTCCGCTGATTGAAACATCAACTTCGGCACTTTTTATACTTTTCCAAGAAAAGAAAATATTTTTCCCACGGTGAGGATTTTTATATTGAAATTCAATTCCAGCATTTCCTAAAATAAATTTTCCATTTTCAACGACACCTAAATAAGCCGTTCCCTTTGTCTCCAAAAAAATTTCTGAATTATTAGCTTCCAAAATCGCCCTCATTTCCATTGATACTTGTATTATAAAATATCTACAAAGGAGTAGATAATAAATTTTGATTCGATACTGTCAATAATTATGTGTAAACACTCAAGTAGAGTTGAAGAATATTAATCAAATAAGCTTTCAAGTGTGTCAGCACATTGGCCAAACCCTTTATGGATGCGTTGACTTTGCTTGAAATTATAATCTTCAAACAAAGTAACTAAGTAACGTTCCAGAGCCTCCTCGTTAGGAAAAAGAACCTTCTTTTTCGTTTGACGTTTGATTTCTTTGTTAAGAGACTCAATGAGGTTTGTCGAATAAATGCTGTGCCAAATCTGGTAGGGAAACTGATAAAAAGTTAAAAGATTATCCGTATTCTCCAGACTTTCCATGACTTTCCTATACTTTGGTTTCCATTCGGCGATAAAGTTCTCTAAAGCTTGCACTGCCATTTCTAAATTTTCAGCACGATAAATCGTTTTAAATTGCTCCAGAATAACCGCTCTATCTGCTCGTTTCACTTTACTAGCTAGATTTCGACTAATATGAATTAAGCAACGTTGTTGTTTAGCTAATGGGTAAGCCTGACTGATAATCTGTTCAAGCCCCTTGAAGCCATCGGTCACTACAAGAGAAACCTGTTGGATTCCTTGGTTTTGAAGCTTGTCTAACAGGGTGGACCAAGAAGCATTGTTTTCATTTGGGGCGATTTCATATCCAAGAACAGCCTTCTGTCCTTCTGGTGTAATGCCAAGTGCGATATGAATACATTCTTTACTAACGGTTCCACGTCTTAATGGAAGATAGGTTCCGTCAAGAAATAAAACAGAGTAATTGGCTTCTAAGCTTCGCTCATGAAAAGTAGCGACATTCTCCTGAGTTGCTTTTGAGATATTAGAAATTGTGGCAGGACTATAGTGATGACCATACATTCGCTCGATGATATCACTAATTTCTCGAGTCGTTACACCGGTTTGATAGAGTTTGATAACCATCTCTTCCAAGTGGTCATCTCGACGTCCATAAGCGGGAAGCAAAGCTGGACTAAAGTTCCCATTACGATCTCTAGGAATGCTCAACTGAACAGTCCCATATTTGGTTTCAAATTGCCGTGAATAGCTTCCGTTACGACTATTCCCAGAATTATAGCCTACTTTATCGTAAGGTTCATACCCTAAAAAGGCTGATAACTCTGCTTGAAGCAGATCATTCATAGCAGTTTCAAGAGAAGTACGGAAAAATTCATCAATATCTTGCTTTTGGGCTAGGAAGTTAAGTAGTTCTGTGGTAAACTGAGTCATAGGAATAAATCTCTTTCTAGTAATGTTTCGCAACTCTACTATAACGGATTTATTCCTTTTTGTGTTTACACAACTTATTTTACACTACCTCTTTTTGTTTACTGATAGTCGAATATTACTTACTGATTATGTTATGATAGAATGAAACAACTGGAGGAAGAAATAAACATATATGGTTCAGCTATCAGAATTAGCATCAGCACTTAAACAAACAGAAAGTAAAGGAGTATTTTCTAAACATCCTAAAGGCTTTGGTTTTGTACATCCAGAGGGTGAGACAGACAAAACTAATGATATCTACATCGGTCAAAACGAAACTAAATTTGCAATGGATGGAGATAAGGTTACTGTTAAGGTTTTATACCCTAAGACAGAAAGACGGGGCGCAAGCGGACAAATTATTAAAATCAATGAACGAGCAGTCGTTGATACAGTTGGAACTTACCGTTCTTTATCTAATCGCCAAGCCAAAGCTTTGGGATATACAGGTCGAATCGAACTCTTTAATGACCGTATTTCAGATACTCTTTACATAAAACAGCCCTTAACAGGAGTACAAGAAGAAGATGTAGTAAGTATTAAAGTTACTCAATATCCAACAGATACTAAAGCATT
>JAWHFN010000232.1:0-2099 GCA_032565555.1 Streptococcus mitis
CTGATTTAATCAGACCAGCTTGATCGGACAATTAATTAGCAGAACGCTTGAAAACACTAAGGAAACAAGTAAAACTAACACAAGCTCAAATAGCTGAAAAACTAAATATTTCCCAACAGGCATATGCTTCATGGGAGCGTGGAGCTAAAAAACCAACGCAAGAAAATCTAGTTAAAATCGCACAGATTTTGAATGTGTCAGTAGATTACTTAGTTGGTAATTTAGATAATACAGAGGATGAATTAGATAATATTGAGTTACTTTTTAGCATGAACTCAAAAGGATTGACTGATGAGGAAAAGGAAATTTTCAAAAAAGAGTTGATTGAGTTTATGGAAGAACGCAAGAAAGCGTTTAATAAAGGGCATTAGTGTACCATGTGTATCATAGAAATGTGGATTGGACTATGTCTGACGAAAGTTCAATCAACTAAATAACTTGGAATTTTGATTAAATATTAAAACTATTAAAAGCGGAGAACTAAGTCATGTTGAGTCTGCCTTTGAAATAATTATAGATGAGTTGGTAGATATAAAGTTTTAACTAATAAATCTGCATTACAGGAGGTTGAATGTGAAGAAAACAGGTAAAGGAATTGTGACAGAAATCCATAATAATTATGGTATTATTCGTACAGACTCATTTAATCAGATGGGCGATTTTGAAGATATTCCATTTTTGATAAAAACGGGGATGATTGTTGAATCGAATGGAGATAGCTACATCAAATATTCTAAAGACGTTTCTTTTGAACTACAATCAACGAATGGTTTAAGAAGGCAGGGGAGAATCTTTGAATTAACAAATATTGTCTTTGATGGTAAAGTTGAGTATTTTAAAAGGGATTTTCCGAATGAAAATTATGTGCTGCGTGTCATTGATAAATTTAACAGGTATAATTTTAGAACGACAGAAATTGATAATTTAGATAGTTATCAAAAATATGAATATCTTCAGAATATTGGATTTCAACCGAGAATGTTAAATTACTTAATTGACGGTATTTTTTTAAGTCAAGAGGTTCTCTCATCTTTACTAAAAACCCATCCAGCTAACGATGAAATTAGTATTGAGGATCTTAAGATAGATCCTAGGTTAATAATTGCTGTTGATAAAGTAGATCAAAAATTTAGAGCTTATTTAATGGAATGGGTACTTCAGATTGAAAATGCCATCAAGCAATTTTTAAGCAGAATGTCAATTCAAGATGGAATTAATGGGTCTGTTATTTCAACATTTGAATTATGGAGGGAAAAGAAAGGGAACAAAATTTTTGAAAAAGCAAGGAAAGAAAAAATTTTTCGAAGAGCATCGGATTTCTTTGATTATGTCAATAATGATTTTTGTCCCCTAGAGGACTTTTTGGAACAGTTAGATTTGTTTGAATTAAAAGAATTTACAAGCTATTGGTATGCGAATACTAAGGAACAATTCAACAATGAACAACTTGAAGGATTAAATAGTTCATTAAAATTTTTTAGTGATTTGTCTGTTTTGAGAAATGCAGCGGCACATGGCAGACCTGTTCTTCCGGGTTTTATGGACCCTGATTTCAATCCTAATTGGGATTTGGAGTTCGATTTTACAGAGGGTAGAACAAAAATTACAAAGTGGGAATTATACCCTTTTTTAGAATCATATTGGAAAAGTCAGAATTTAAAAACAGAATATATTCCACCATTGATTCAAACAATTTTTGGAAATCAACTGAGAAAAGCTTGGGTAACATTAAATTATTTATATAAAACACTTATGCCTTTACTTGATGAAAGAGCTACAAAAAACTTTTTGAAACAAGTAGATATGTTTCTACGATATCCTTTATCAGTTGAGGAACATTTAAAAGAATTGAGACATGTAAATTTACTTGAACTAAAACTTTCCGATATGGGAATGACTACATTAGAAACATTTACTAGAGTTCCGGCTCCATATAAAGAAATTTCAAATGAAGCCTTTTCAATTTTATATAACCCTATGCTCAATGAATGATATAATTATGGCTCTTTGTCAACTGTAGTGGGTTGAAGAAAAGCTAAGATCTAGAAAGGACGAAATTTGTCCTTTCTTTTTTGATATTGAGAACGATAAAAATTCGG
>JAWHFN010000233.1:0-2076 GCA_032565555.1 Streptococcus mitis
ACCTGAGCCACCTGAAGCCGCCAAGGCTAAAACAGAGCCCAGAACCGGTCCCACACATGGCGTCCAAGCAAAACTAAAGGTCAAGCCCAGTAAAAATGCCTGACTATAGCCCTTACCCTTTTGCACCTGTCTCTTTAATTGTAGCCTTCTTTCCTTGTAGAGTCCCTGAAAATGTAAGACTTCCATCTGGTGCAAGCCCAAGAGAATGATAACCGCACCCGTCACATACTGAAACCAAGAAGCATACAAAAGGTCTCCTAAAAAGCCAGCACCATATCCCAATAAGATAAAGATAAAGGAAATCCCCGCTATGAAAGCTAGAGTTCGCAATAAACTGACAACTGAGATTGAAAATTTTCCACTAGAAACCTGAGCACCATCTTTATCATCCAACAAGACCCCTGCATAGACCGGTAACAAGGGTAAGATACAAGGAGAAAAGAAGGAAAGAATTCCAGCAAGAAAAACACTGATAAAAAAGATAATATTATCCATTGCCTTCCTCCATTCTTTGATTTGATAGGACTATTATAGTCCTAAAACTCCAGAAAAAACAGGGATAATGATAGGGAAAAATAGGAATTTAATCAGGTTATACTTCAAATAAATCAAAAAAACATGAGTAAAAGGATAAGCTATCTTAGTTTTTTTGAGCCAACATTTAGTAAATTAAAAAACAGATTCTTCCATCTATCGCGGAAAAATCTGTCATTGATTTACTGATTTACAAAAACTCCAACCACGGTTTACGAACCTTATCTTTGCTGGTTCCTCTGTATTTTTTAGTTCTAAGAACCCCATTTTGACCATTATTGGTAATAGTCTTACAACAAGGCCTCAAACTCAGCAACGGTCATTCCCAATTGCTGGCTGGCAACCTCAGGTGTTAGAAGACCTTGGCGAACTAGATTTACTAAACCTACTTTTAACCCCTCTTTGATACCCTCTGCACGGCCACGTTCTAAGCCTTTTTCTTCAGCTTGCTCCAAGGCATAGTCATGAGCCAATAATGCTTGTTCTTCTCGCATACGTAGTTGACTAAACATTTTCCTGTCCTCCTCGGACCAGCTCTTGTAGTCCAGCAGTTGGTCTGCTTGGCTGATGGCTCGCTCAGGTTGCTGGGTAAAGGGTTTATTCCCGAAAAACTCCAACCACGGTTTGCGAACCTCGTCTTTGCTGGTTTCTCTGTATTTTCTTAATTCCAAGAACGCCATCTTGACTAGATGGTTTTCTTGACCGTTATTTGTTATGGTTAAGACCTCACCTGTCGTGTCCTCTCGCATACTAAAGCTATGAAAAGCTTGATCATCTTGAAAGTAGTTACTATCTACAATTGCGATAGCGTATACTGGTGCGATGTGTTTATAACTCTGGTGAGTATTGCCTTCTTGCTGGCGAATTTTTTCAAGATTTTGATTGACCTGACTACACAGGTAAGCCCACAGGCGATTGATGAAAAAATTCTGATGATGCACCTGAATCTCAATAATTACTTGTGTCCCATTGTCCAACTCCGCTAAGACGTCTATACTGGTATAGAAATCCTGCGCCGAGTACAACAGGGTAGGCAAGACATGAATATTGCTTCCCTCCAAAATCGTTACAGTTTTTGCAGGTAAATCCAACATATCGCGAATAAATTGACAAGTGATTTCTGGATTGCTAAAAATCTTCTTAGCAACCAAATCGTTGGTCGGGCTGATGCCCGGATGTCTGAGAATCATTCTTTCTCTCCTTTCATTATAGCACATTTTTTAATCTAGGATTACTAGATTCACTGACTCTATCTATTTATTCGGAAAAGAAAGGATAAATGAAATAGTAAATAAAAAAATAAGAACAGCGGATAAGCAATAAATGTTAAGCTTATCTATCCTTCTTACTTATCTGGTAATAAATGAGGTCCGCAAGATATCCTTTTCTCTCTACACCATTTGTAATAGTCTTTAGATAGGACATTCCAGCCTTCTCCATGACACGACCTGAAGCTGAATTGAGACTAGCATAACATGCTCTGACCTTTTGAAAATCTGCTTGAGTAAAACAAAAGTCCAATACAGCTTTCAAGGCCTCCGT
>JAWHFN010000234.1:0-2070 GCA_032565555.1 Streptococcus mitis
TTTACACCACGAATTTATAAGAAAAGGGGATATGAGTAATGACTAAATATGACAGCAATAAATTACCTAGTATTCAAGGAAAACTTTGCAACAGAACCATGGAAAGGTTATAATAAACTAGACACAAAGTTAAGAGAAATCGTGGAAAGGTTTATTATGGCAAGAAGAAAATTCGATAAACAATTTAAAAATTCTGCAGTAAAACTCATTCTTGAAGAGGGTTACTCTGTTAAAGAAGTCAGCCAAGAGCTTGAGGTTCATGCCAATAGTCTTTATCGCTGGGTTCAAGAAGTTGAAGAATATGGAGAAAGTGCTTTTCCAGGCAATGGGACAGCCCTAGCTAATGCCCAACATAAGATTAAATTGTTAGAGAAAGAAAATCGTTATCTTCAGGAGGAACTTGAACTTCTAAAAAAGTTCCGGGTCTTCTTGAAGCGAAGCAAGTAAAACGTTTTGAATTTCTCTTGAAACATCATGGGAAGATAAAAATTAAGCATGCAGTAAAAGTTCTTAAGGTTTCTCGCTCAGGTTTCTATGAATACATGCATCGTCGTCCTTCAAAACAACAAGTGGAGAGAGAAATTCTCTCAGAGAAGATAAAAGCTGTCTTTCATGAGCATAAGGGACGCTATGGTGCGGTTAGAATTACCAAGGTACTTCATAATACTGGTCTTATGACCAACACGAAACGTGTTGGGAAACTGATGCATTTGATGGGACTTTATGCCAAGGGAAGCCGTTATAAATATAAACATTACAACAGAAAAGGAGCTTCGCTTTCAAGACCCAATTTAATTAATCAGATCTTTAAAGCAACAGCTCCTAATAAAGTATGGCTGGGAGACATGACCTATATCCCTACCAAAGAAGGCACCTTATACTTAGCCGTGAATATCGACGTTTTTTCACGTAAGATTGTAGGCTGGTCAATGTCTTCACGGATGCAAGATAAACTGGTGAGGGATTGCTTCTTACAAGCTTGTGGGAAAGAACATCCTCAGCCTGGCTTGATTGTCCATACTGATCAAGGGAGTCAATATACAAGCTCTCGTTATCAATCTACTCTTCGTCAAGTCGGTGCTCAATCTAGCATGAGTCGTAAAGGAAATCCCTATGACAATGCAATGATGGAGTCTTTTTATAAGACGCTAAAGAGGGAGCTTATTAATGATGCTCATTTTGAGACAAGAGCTGAGGCTACTCAAGAAATATTTAAATACATTGAGACCTATTACAATACAAAAAGGATGCATTCAGGTCTTGATTACAAGTCTCCAAAAGACTTTGAAAAATATAATTCTTAAATTCTCTTAACTCCGTGTCTAGTTTTTCGTTGACTTTCCATTCGGAGGTCTTTTCTTATGGTCAAATATTCCATAGAATTAAAACAACGCGTTATTCAAGATTATTTATCTGGCAAGGGAGGCTCTACCTATCTTGCTAAACTGCACAACGTAGGTTCATCTAGTCAGGTTAGACGCTGGATTCGCAATTATCGAGCAGAGGGACTTCCTACAGCTCACTCCAAAGTCAATAAAAATTATTCTATGGAGTTGAAAGAAAATGCGGTACAATGTTATTTAACAACTGATTTAACGTATGAAGCTGTGGCAAGAAAATTCGAAATTACTAATTTTACCTTACTTGCAAGCTGGGTTAATCATTTCAAAATTTATGGAGAAGTCCCAATAAGCAAAAAGAGAGGACGGCGTAAAAAACTAGAAAGCATTGCATCGTCTATGACTCAGAACCCAAATGATTCTCAACGAATTAAAGAACTTGAACAAGAATTACGTTATGCCCAAATTGAGGTAGCTTATTTAAAAGGACTTCGGAGATTGGAGAAAAATGCTCTAATGAACAAAAATCAAGACTCATCTACAGTCTCCGTAAAACCTTCAAACTCAAAGAAATCTTGAAAGTTACAGGATTCCCTAAAGCCACTTATTATTATTGGGTTAACTGTTTTGAACGGGTAAACAAAGATGAGCTTATCGAAAAAGAAATGCTTAAAATACGTCAAGAACATGCCAATGCAGGTTATCGTCCAATGAGTGAATTACTTAAGCA
>JAWHFN010000235.1:0-2067 GCA_032565555.1 Streptococcus mitis
GAAGCTCTTGAAAAAGACTCTATTCACTTGTATAACGGCAAAGACTTTGGAAAAGACTATAGCAACGACTTAGCAGTAGTGGTAACTAAAAAGCCTGTAGAAGCTATGACAGGGGGAGAAGACTCCCCAAGAGAGTTGAGTCATAAAGAGGTTTCTACTGGTGATAAAATCACTATGGTCGGCTATCCTAATGATTTTTCTACTCCAAATTTAAGTAAAGAAAATAAAGCTCGCTTGAAAGACGGTAAGGCTTATTCAGTCTCAACAACTGTGAGCAGTATCAATAAAGAGAGTGGTGCAGTCACTTATCATTCCTCAGCTTTAGGAGGTTTTTCAGGTGCTCCTTTGTTTAATGATAAGGGAGAGGTAGTCGGTATCCACCAGCACGGAACGAATACTTCAAACGCTCCTGAGAGTGAGCGTATTGGCGGTGGTACTATCTTTACGGACAAGCACAGAGCTTGGATTCGTTCTATGATTGATAAATATGGTATAAAAGGTTGGTATATAGATGGTGCAAACCGTTACTACTATGATGAAAATCATATAGCTTTAAAAGATGTAGAGTCTGAGATTGACGGTGCTTTGTATAGTTTTGATGAAAAAGGTCGAGCTACTTTAGTAAAAGGTGAAGAAAAAGGTCGTGTTCTACTTCGAGTGGAAGATACTAAAGGAACTCGTTTGATTTCAGATAAGGTTGTTCAGGAAGGTTCTGTTGGAAGTGGCTTGAATTTTCATTTAAGACAAAATCCAGACTTCAAACAGTTAATAGCAACTTCCCCAACAGCTAAAGTGGTATCCTATAACGGAGTGCCAATTAACAAACTAGCAAGTGATACTACTTGGTCTGATGACTATGTCAGTAAGTTAGCTTTAGGAGATACAATTATAAGAGCGGTAGTAGATTCGGTAACTCCTCCATCAACGTCTTCTTCGGATTTTGCAAGAACTGAAGTTGGTAAAGTCGATTTGAGTGGTAAATCGAACTTACCTGTACCTAGTAAAGAGGTGTTACAAGCTCCGAATGGCTCAGAAAATTTCTATGCTACAACGCACATTCAAACGCCAGATGGGTCGGGGTCAGGTACTTTAATTGCACCAAATTTGGTGTTAACAGTCGCTCATAATTTCTTAACAGTTAAAGGTTCTGAGGTAGTTACTAAATCTGGTCGTACCAATACAGTGTATAAAGCAACCTTACCGAATGGGTTGTCTGTGAATTTTTCAGATGATGATATTGTTTATTGGAATAAGAAAGACTCTGTATTTGGCTTTAAAAATGACTTAGCTTTGGTTCGGTTAAAAGAAGCAGTAAAAGGAGTAACTCCTGTAGAGGTTGTAAAACAATCTTCGAAAGTTGCAGAGGGGGATTCAGTTTCGGTCTATGGTTTTCCAGATAACAAGCTAAGTCCAGTTTTAGATAGCAAAGTAGTAGGAACTACAGACTTCGGTTCTGGAATAGAGGGAATTAGCTACGGAGGTACGAAACCTGGAGCGTCTGGTGGTGGTCTTTATAATGATAAAGGTGCTTTAATTGGAGTTCACCAAAATGGTGTTGTAGGAAGCCGTAGTGGTGGTTTGGTTTTATCAAAAGAGCAGCTGGATTGGGTTCGTTCTTATATTGAGGGTCAACCAAAAGCTCCTGTCTATGTGGAAGATAAAGAAGTGGAACCTTCTAAGAAGGATTCGGATAAGGATTTAGCTGGGAAATTAGATCCAAAAAAAGATAGTGGAAAAGAAGATTCTGGTATTTTAGGTACATCTGGTGACTTTGCAGCTCCTACAGTCGCTAAGCCAGAGTTTAAAGGTGGAGTTCCTTTCACTGAATCTCCTATACTGGAAATCCCAGAGTATATGGGTGTATTATCAACCTCAGGAGAAGAATCGGCCCCAACAGTTGAACAGCATGACTTTACAGGCGGAGTTAACGGAGGCGACTCACTTGTTACAGAAGTTCCAGAGTATAGTGGTATTATATCCACATTAGGAGATTCTCCAGCTCCTACAGTAGCTAAGCCAGAGTTTAAAGGTGGCGTGAATGGGGGCGACTCACTTGTTACAGAAGTT
>JAWHFN010000236.1:0-2067 GCA_032565555.1 Streptococcus mitis
GTTCTTATCCAACTCAAGCCTTTATAGACAAGGAAGGCAAGCTGGTCAAAACGCAACCAGGTTTTATGGATAAGGATATGATTTTAAAAACATTGAAAGAAATGGGGTAGAGAAAGGTCATGAATGATAAAGTAAAATTGTTTGTCTTGGCAGGAATATTTTTCCTAGCCATAAGTGGTTTCTATTTTCTATTGATGCGAAATGCAGGGCAGACAGATGCCTCGCAAATTGAGAAAGCATCAGTTAGCCAAGGAGGAAAAACAGTGAAAAAAACAGAAGTGAGTAAAGATGCAGACTTGCACGAAATTTATCTAGCTGGGGGATGTTTCTGGGGAGTGGAGGAATATTTTTCACGCGTTCCCGGGGTGACGGATGCCGTTTCAGGCTATGCAAATGGTAGAGGGGAAACAACCAAGTACGAATTGATTAACCAAACAGGTCATGCGGAGACTGTCCATGTTACTTATGATGCCAAGCAAATTTCCCTCAAGGAAATCCTGCTTCATTATTTCCGCATTATCAATCCAACCAGCAAAAATAAACAAGGAAATGATGTGGGAACCCAGTACCGTACCGGTGTTTATTACACAGATGACAAGGATTTAGAGGTGATTAACCAAGTCTTTGATGAGGTAGCTAAGAAATACGATCAACCTCTAGCAGTTGAAAAGGAAAACTTGAAGAATTTTGTAGTAGCAGAGGATTACCACCAAGACTATCTCAAGAAAAATCCAAATGGCTACTGCCATATCAATGTCAATCAGGCGGCCTACCCCGTCATCGATGCCAGCAAATATCCCAAACCAAGTGATGAAGAATTGAAAAAGACCCTGTCACCTGAGGAGTATGCAGTTACCCAGAAAAATAAAACAGAACGAGCTTTTTCAAATCGCTACTGGGATAAATTTGAATCTGGTATCTATGTGGATGTAGCAACTGGCGAACCCCTCTTTTCATCAAAGGATAAGTTTGAGTCTGGTTGTGGCTGGCCTAGTTTCACCCAACCCATCAGCCCAGATGTTGCTACTTACAAAGAAGATAAGTCCTACAATATGACGCGCATGGAAGTAAGAAGTCGAGTGGGAGATTCTCACCTTGGCCATGTCTTTACGGACGGTCCACAGGACAAGGGTGGCTTACGCTACTGTATCAATAGTCTCTCTATCCGCTTTATTCCTAAAGACCAAATGGAAGAAAAAGGCTACGCTTATTTACTAGATTATGTTGATTAAGGGGGCTTTCCTAAGCAGTTAGAGGAGAATTTTGCTATACTGATACTAGTAAGTGACAAAGGAGAGAAGCATGACCTATACAATCTTAATTGTAGAAGATGAATATCTGGTAAGACAAGGCTTGACCAAGCTGGTCAATGTAGCAGCCTATGATATGGAAATCATCGGTCAGGCTGAAAATGGAAGGCAGGCTTGGAACTTGATTCAAAAGCAGGTGCCGGATATCATTTTAACCGATATCAACATGCCCCAGCTAAATGGTATCCAGTTAGCCAGTCTGGTCCGAGAAACCTATCCTCAGGTTCATCTAGTTTTTTTGACAGGCTACGATGATTTTGATTATGCCTTGTCTGCTGTCAAACTCGGTGTGGATGACTACCTGCTCAAGCCCTTTTCTCGTCAGGATATTGAGGAAATGTTGGGGAAAATAAAGCAAAAACTAGACAAGGAAGAGAAAGAAGAGCAGTTACAAGATTTACTGACCGATAAGTTTGAAGGAAACATAGCTCAGAAAATCCAGTCTCATCTAGCTGATAGCCAATTTAGCTTAAAGTCTTTAGCCAGTGACTTGGGATTTAGCCCGACTTATCTGAGTTCTTTGATTAAGAAAGAGTTGGGCCTGCCTTTTCAGGATTATCTGGTGAGAGAACGTGTCAAACAAGCCAAGCTCTTACTTTTAACTACAGATCTGAAGATTTACGAGATTGCAGAGAAGGTTGGCTTTGAAGATATGAACTACTTTACCCAACGTTTTAAACAGATTGCGGGTGTGACACCTCGTCAGTTTAAGAAGGGAGAAGGTCGATGAAGCGTTCGTCTCTTCTAGTTAGAATGG
>JAWHFN010000237.1:0-2041 GCA_032565555.1 Streptococcus mitis
TAATCTAAGCTCCAATAGTCCATAGCATCTGGTTGCTTACGGAACATCCCTTCACCAGAGCACGGGGCATCAAGGACAATGAGGTCAAAATAGCCTTTAAAGACCTTGGCCAAGCGGTCAGCAGATTCATTGGTCACCACGACATTTGTCGCTCCAAAGCGCTCCATGTTTTCTACTAAAATCTTAGCCCGTTTGCTTGAAATTTCATTGGAAACAAGGAGACCCTCCCCTGCTAGATAGGCTGCCAGCTGAGTTGATTTTCCACCTGGTGCAGCTGCCAAGTCCAAAACCTTCATACCAGGACTGGGCTGGGCTACCTGAGCCACCATCTGAGCAGCTGGTTCTTGCGAATAAACCAAACCTGTAGCATGCTCAGGCGATTTCCCTGACACCTTTCCATAATGGCCCCAAGGGGTTTGAGGAATGGCATCAGGAAAGGAAACTGGCGCTTCTTTTAAAGGATTGACCCGAAAAGCCGAAACCGCTTCCTCCTCAAAAGAGGCAAGAAAATATCTTGCCTCATCTCCTAGTATCTCTTCATATTTTTCAACAAATCCTTCTGGAAATTGCATTTAAGTTCTTTTCCTTTCGTAAATATAGGACTGAATTTCCTCCTGCATCTCAAGAGGTAGCATCATGACCGGCTGTCTAGTTTGAAAATCAAGCGGTTGACCAGATAGGGTCACGACCCGATAGCCCAGACTTTCCCCTAAAATACTAGCCGCGGCATAATCCCATGGTTGCAGATAGGTGACATAGGTCAACAAACGCCCTGACAAAATCTTGGCAAAACTAATGGCCGCACTCCCATAGACACGAACACCGAGGACCGCTCGACTCAAATCAGCCAAACCCCATTCATTGGTTTCCAGCATACCACTATTCCCTGCAATGAGAAAATTTCTAAGTGGTTTTGCTTGAAAGGGAGCTAGGGGCTTATTATTTCGACAGACTGGAAACTTACCACCACCGTGATAACAATCCCCCTTGACCACATCATAAATCAGACCAAACTGTCCCTGACCATTTTCAAAATAAGCCATCATAACAGCAAAATCTTCCTGCTGGGCGACAAAGTTATTGGTCCCATCAATGGGATCAATGACCCAAACCTTGCCCTCTTGAACTGAAGCTCGCAGACACCCTTCTTCAGCACAAATCTTATCCTCAGGATAACGGGATAGAATTTCACCAACCAAGAGTTCCTGAACTTCCTTGTCCAGTCTGGTCACCAAATCTGTTGGAGAGGACTTGGTTTCAACACACAAATCTTCCTGCATATGGTCAAGAATGTACTGACCCGCCTTCTTGACAAGCTCTTTAGCAAATTCAAATTTACTTTCCAAGAGAAATTTTTCCTTCCCCTTTTTCCTTAGCCGCCTGAACTGCTTGGTAAAGCGAATAGCCACTCACTGTTTCAAATTCTCGTCCCAAACGTTTTTCTTCGCTCTTGCTTGGCACGACCGCCTTGAATCCCTTATAAGAGTCCAGTAACTTTTGAGCCTCTACCTTGCCTTCATAGGCAGCTTCAACATCATTAAAAAAAGAAAGCACTGAAGCAAGTTCTTCAGTGCTCCACGACAAATCTAGTGGGTAACTATACTGTTTGTTCATTAACTAATACCAGCTCTCATTCTTGCTTCTTTTAGTTCTTGCTTACGGTAACTACGAGGGAGAAAAGCACGAATCTCATCTTCATTAAAACCGATCTGCATACGTTTGGCATCGATAATAATTGGACGACGCAAAAGACTAGGATACTGCTCAATCAAATGAAGCAATTCCGATACCGAGATACTCTCTACATCAATATTCAATTTTTGAAAAATTTTTGAACGAGTTGAAATGATGTCATCAGTACCATTTTCGGTCAAGGAAAGGATGTGTTGCAATTCTTTTCTTGTTAAAGGGCTGGTCATAATATTGTGTTCCTCAAAGGGCACCTTATGTTTTTCTAACCAGGCCTTTGCCTTACGACATGAAGTACAGCTCGGTGATAGAAATAGTGTAATCATGCTTTTCTCTTCTTATCTATACTTTG
>JAWHFN010000238.1:0-1969 GCA_032565555.1 Streptococcus mitis
TGAATTCCTTTTTCTTCTAGGATATCTAGGATGGTCTTCACAATGATTTCGCCAATTTCTTGGCTGGATTCCTTGCCAATCTGACCACCTATCACTTCACTAGAAGAAAGACCCAAAACAAAGATGGATCCTTGCTTCAAATTGGCCTTTTCCAATACATCTTCTACAATCTGGCTTGTCTCTCTTTGAATGTCTTTTTCCTTCATACTTGATACCTCTTTTGTCACTATCTATCATATCGTTTTTTCTTGTTTTTAGCAAGATAGACAACCTGAAAATCTTATTCCAACCTGCATAAAACTCCCAGAATTGACTGGGAGTTAGTTAGGTTCTATTCTATTTATGTATATTTCAACTGTCGTACCCTTTAAAGTGGCAGAATCGATCTTCATCTGGTAATTGTCTCCAAAATGAAGTTTGAGCCGTCGGTCAACATTTTGCAGACCAACTCCTCCTCGTTTGAGTTGACTTTGACTACTATCAGAAGCATCTTGGAAGCCAATTCCATCATCCTCAATACGGATGACCAATCCTGAATCCTGTTTCTTGACAGAAAGTTTAATATGTCCCTGACCTTCCTTTTCTTTAATGCCATGGTAAAGAGCATTTTCTACAAGGGGTTGCAACACTAACTTAGGCAAGACGAGCTTATCAAAGGCAGGATTTTCATTAATTTCATACTCCAGCTTATCTCCATAACGTTGTTTCTGGATAAAGAGATACTGGCGGACATGATTGATTTCATCAGACAGACAAATCAAATCCTTCCCCTGATTGAGCGCCAAGCGGAAATAGGTTGCCAAGGACTTGGTCACCTGAACCACTCGCTGACTATCCTGAAATTCAGCCATCCAGATGATGGTGTCCAAAGTGTTATAGAGGAAATGCGGATTAATCTGGCTGGACAGTGCTTGAAGTTCATACTGACGGGTCGTTTCCTCCTGGCTACGAATATCTATCATCAACTGATCAATCTGATCCAACATGGCATTGAACTGGCGAGTCACCTCTCTCAGTTCATAAGCACCCGCTTCCTTGGCACGAAGATTTTGAGCACCAGAAGCAATTTCCAGCATGGTTTCTCTCAAATCCTTCAAAGGGGCAATCCAGCGCTTGAGACTGAACCACACCAAGCAGAGACAGGCAAGAAGTGATGTGACACTAGCCCCAAGTAAGGTCCACAAGAGTTGACTCCGAACCTGGTCTAACTTTTCCAGTGATGACACACCAAGCACCGTCCAATCAGTTCCTGCAATCTTTTCCTGACTGACGTAGGATTGGTGGTCGAGCGTATAGCCCTGCCCTGTCTCAATGTAGGGTTTCATGGCTTCCATTTCACTAGCTGAGCTATAGACTGTGTGTTTAGGATGGTAAACAAATTCATGGTTTTCATTGATGATAAAGGCAAAGCCCTGCTGACCCAACTGGAGTTGATTGAGATAGGCTTCCAGAGTTTCATAGGAAATATCCAAGCGAAGAACGCCCAGATCGGCTCCCTTTGCATCAAGAAGTTCCTGAGTGACAGAAATAACCCATTGACTATCTGATTTATGAGCTGGGGTCAAAACTGGCTTAGCTCCCTGATGAATAGCATTTTGATACCAATCCTCAGCCATCATATCTGAAGATGTTTTCATCTGTACAGTGTCATCTGTAGAAATGACCTGACCAGACTTGGTTACCAGCACAACAGCTTTCAAGTCCTGATCCGCCTTCAAGATGGTCAAAAACAGATCTCGAATTCCCTTTACTCTGTCTTGACTGGGATTCTCAGCATAGGCTAGAACATCTGTCTGCTGGGTCAAACTGGTCGAGGTGGTTTCTAATTTTTTGATATAAGACTGGATAAAGTGGCTAGTCTGACTGATAGTCGTTTGGCTATCGCCCTCAATAGTGGCCTCAATAGCTGATGAACTAGATTGATAGTAGAAAGTTCCAACCAGAGCTAGGAGAATGAGAAAGACCAGAA
>JAWHFN010000239.1:0-1964 GCA_032565555.1 Streptococcus mitis
TAAGAGGTGCGAAGCCGTAGTTAAAACGGTCGCTTGAAAAACGTCTCCGTCTCGGAAACTGGTGCTTCTCTTCCTCCAAAGTGCGAATAGAAAGACTAGCTTTCCCTGTAAATTCATCTAAATCCACTACTTGAACTTGAACCTCTTCATCGACTTTCAAGGCTTCTTGGATATTTTCAATAAAGCCTGTCCGAATCTCTGAAATGTGAATCAGCCCCGTATCACCCGTCTCTAGCTCAACAAAGGCACCGTAGGGTTGAATCCCTGTAATACGGCCCTTTAGTTTATCACCGATTTTCATCTTACTCCTCGATTTCAATTGTTTCAATCACAACATCTTCAACTGGCTTGTCCATTGCCCCTGTCTCAACAGCAGCAATGGCGTCCAAGACAGCGTAAGATGCTTCATCAGCTAGCTGACCAAAAACCGTGTGACGGCGGTCTAGGTGAGGGGTTCCACCTTGGTTGGCATAGATTTCTGCGATCGGTTCTGGCCAACCTCCACGAGCAATTTCTTTCTTAGAATAAGGCAGATGTTGATTTTGCACGATAAAGAACTGGCTACCGTTGGTATTTGGACCAGCATTGGCCATAGAAAGGGCACCACGGATATTGTAAAGTTCTTCTGAGAATTCATCCTCAAAAGATTCGCCGTAGATTGACTCGCCACCCATACCAGTTCCAGTTGGGTCTCCACCTTGAATCATAAAGTCCTTGATAATACGATGGAAAATGACACCATCATAGTAGCCATCTTTAGAAAGAGCTACAAAGTTAGCCACTGTTTTAGGAGCATGTTCAGGGAAAAGCTTGATACGCAAGTCTCCGTGATTGGTCTTAATAGTCGCGATAGGACCTTCTGCTGTTTCAATGTCTACTTGTGGGAAATACAATTCTTTTTCTACCATACCAAATCCTTCTAAGGCATCAAAAATGCCATCTTCTTCTAATGTTTTTGTAATATAATCTGCTTTTTCTTTGATGTTATCATGAGAAATTCCCATGGCAACACTGATTCCAGCATAATCAAAGAGTTCCAAGTCGTTGAGGCCATCTCCAAAGACCATGACGTTGTCTGGTTTCAAGCCAAGGTGTTCCACAACCTTTTCCACACCCATCGCTTTGGAGCCTGAAATCGGCACAATATCAGACGAATGCTCATGCCAACGAACCATGCGAAGTTTGTCTGAGAGACTGTCAGGCAAGTGCAAGTCATCTCCTTTATCTTCAAAAGTCCACATCTGATAGATATTTTCTTTTTCATGGAAATCTGGATCCATATCCAAATCGGGATAGATTGGATTGATAGCTTCACTAATCATATCGGTGCGAGTCGACAACTTGGCATCATGACTCCCAACCAAGCCATACTCAATTCCTTCTTGCTTAGCCCAAGAGATATACTCCTCAACATCTGACTTCTCGATCTGATGCTGATAAATGACTTGACCTTTTTTATCTTCGATGTAGGCGCCATTCAAGGTTACAAAAAAGTCAGGCTTGAGTTCACGAATCTCTGGCACGACACCAAAAATCCCTCGTCCAGAAGCAATACCTGTCAAAATTCCTTTCTCACGTAATTGCTTAAAAACAGTTGGGATTGAAGCTGGAATAAAACCTGTCTTTGAATTCCTCAATGTATCATCAATATCAAAAAAGACAATCTTGATTTTCTTTGCCTTGTATCTTAATTTGGCATCCATCTCACTACCTCTTTCAATCTAACTCTTTCCATTATACCATAAAGTAGAGAAATCCCACATCCCCAATAAAACCCTTATCTCTTATCCGAATTCCTTTACTAGATACAAAACCAAATCATCATTATTTTGGCTAGTTGCATTCATTTCCAAGGGTTGATTTCGATACCAGACACCTGTCCCATCTGGAATGTAGCCCCGTCTGATATACAATCTCTGGGCAGGGCCATAGCCTAAGTGCAAACCTACACCAAGAGTGACCTT
>JAWHFN010000240.1:0-1960 GCA_032565555.1 Streptococcus mitis
AAGACAATTTCCATTCCTTTTGATGCAGCTATCAATTTCTCCAGATTAGGCTTATCCAACTTCTTCTCAGCAGTTAAGGCACCAAATACAACTCCTTGACTTCCAGCCTGAGCAGTCAACCGAATGTCTTCTAGCATGATTGTAATTTCCATATCATTATAGACAAAGTCGCCACCACGTGGACGAATCATGGTCATGATGGTTGTATCGTAGTTAACTGCCAGTTCAACCGCTGCCTTAGTCACTCCATAGCTGGGTGTTGTCCCACCAACTGCAAGATTATCACAGAGTTCTATTCGACGAGCTCCAGCCTGCATCGCTTTTTCAAGTAAGGTCACATTTTCAGCACAAAATTCGTAAATCATTTGATTCTCCTTGAGTATTACTTTGAGTTTATTATATCATATTATTGTGAATATGCTTTCATTTTTATCAAGGGAAATAGTTACAAATTTTACTTATTCTTTGTCTGGAATAACCTTAAAGAGATAATAAGTGATAAAGATGGTCAAAGCTCCCAGACCGATTTTGACTGGTAAAAGAGGTGCAAAGTAAATGGAAATTCCCATCAAGATGTAGATAGATACGATGATTTTTTTCTTTCGTTCACGCGCAATAGACTTGGTCTCACGAAAATCAGCCACATATGCTTGATAGAGCTTGGTATGGTAAAGCCAGTCTTCGAAACGCTTGGAACTTCTAGAGAAACAAGCAATAGACAACAAAAGGAAAGGTGTTGTGGGCAACAAAGGTAAAACAACCCCAACAATAGCCAAGGCTAGTGATAAAAAACCAATAATTAGATAAATAATACGCATAACTACTCCTAATTAAAATAATCTTCTTCTAGTTTCGCATACAATGATGAATTTTGTCAAGTTCTAATCAAAAAGAGCCTGAAATTCACTTTCAGGACTCTAAAATTATTTAATCTTTTCTTCTTCGTAGTCGCCATTACTACATACAACCTGCTTGCCACCACCACGAACTTTTTTCTCCATGAGGAAATTGCCACATTTTGGACAGTCACGACCAACAGGCTTGTCCCATGAAGTAAATTCACAGTCTGGATAGCGATTGCAACCATAGAAAAGTCGGTTACGTTTGGTTTTACGTTCAATGATTTGTCCCTGATGACAACTTGGACACTCAACACCGATTTCTTTCACGATTGCTTGGGTATGACGGCAATCTGGGAAATTGCTACAAGCGTAGAACTTGCCAAAACGACCAAGTTTAATGACCATTGGACTGCCACACACTTCACAGTCAAATCCAGCTGGTTCATCCTTGATTTGGATTTTCTCCATTTCTTCTTCAGCCTTGGCCACTTCTTTAGAGAATGGTTTATAAAAGGCATCAATAACACGTTGCCACTGCTCTTTCCCAACCTCGACATCATCCAGTTTGCCTTCCATTTCAGCTGTGAAGGTCACGTTTACGATATCTGGAAAATATTCAACGATGAGCTTGTTAACAATTTCTCCCAACTCTGTCGGTTCAAAGCGTTTGGCTGCAAGGCGAACATAATAACGTTTCTGAATGGTTTCAATGGTTGGGGCGTAGGTTGACGGACGTCCAACCCCATTTTCCTCCAAGGTCTTAATCAGTGTCGCTTCAGAATAGCGAGCAGGCGGTTGGGTGAAATGTTGCTCTGGCTTGCTATTGACCTGTTTGACCACATCTCCAACAGACATGTCCGGTAACATCTTATTCTTGTCAGAATCATTATAAATGGCAAGATAACCATCAAACTTAACCTGACTACCATTGGCAGCAAATTGGACCCCATTTTGAGACAATTTAACAGCCATGGTATCAAAGACTGCAGCTGTCATCTGGCTCGCCACAAAACGATTCCAGATAAGGGTATAAAGCTTAAGCTGATCCTTGTCCAGATACTTAGCGATGCTTTCCGGTGTATTGAAGACGCTAGACGGACGAATTGCCTCGTGGGCAT
>JAWHFN010000241.1:0-1897 GCA_032565555.1 Streptococcus mitis
CAGCCAAATTCAGAAGCTATTTCAGTCAAATAAGCGTCTGGATTGTCGGTAAGATAGTTTTTAAGTCTGTCTCTATCAACTTTTCTTGGTTTTGTTCCTTTTACTTGATGGTTTAGATCACCTATTTTCTCTTTTAGATAATGGTATTACGTGAGATTTGGAATTCTGTTATACTACCTGTTCGCTTACAATAGGCAAGAACTTTTTTACGTAAATCTATTGAATATGGTATAAGATGACTGTACCACATTGTGTACTATCTTTAGTTCATTTTATCATATCTCTGTCGAAACAGGTTACTAATATTAATGTACGGGCTCTATGTATGTCAAAAATAAGTTCAGTTATTGAATAGATTTTACTAAACGAGATAGAAGAATAATTTGAGTCTTTTATGCAATCTCCATATAGGATTCATTACGACAGATACCTTAGATTCTTTTTATTGAAGAAATTTTCTGAAAATTACAAAATATACTTGCTATTTTAGAAAAAAAGTGTAGAATATAAGAAATAGGTTTTTAGAATAAGGAGTGGAATATGACAGTAACGATTGATTGGGAAAATCTTGGTTTTTCCTATATGAAATTACCTTATCGCTATATTGCTCATTTTAAAAATGGACAATGGAATCAAGGAGAACTTACAGAAGATGCAACCTTGCATATTTCAGAGTCTTCTCCAAGTCTTCACTATGGTCAACAAGCCTTTGAAGGTTTGAAAGCTTACCGTACTAAGGATGGTAGTGTTCAACTTTTCCGTCCTGACGAAAATGCTAAACGTCTGCAACGTACTTGTAATCGTCTCTTGATGCCACAAGTTCCGACAGACATGTTTGTAGAAGCTTGTAAGGCAGTTGTCCGCGCGAATGAAGAATACGTACCACCATATGGAACAGGTGGAACCCTTTATCTTCGTCCACTTTTGATTGGTGTTGGAGATATTATCGGGGTTAAACCAGCAGAGGAATACATTTTCACCATCTTTGCTATGCCAGTTGGAAATTACTTTAAGGGTGGATTGGTTCCAACCAACTTCTTGATTCAGGATGAATACGACCGTGCAGCGCCAAATGGTACAGGTGCAGCTAAGGTTGGTGGGAACTATGCTGCCAGTCTCTTGCCAGGGAAATTGGCCAAGTCACGTCATTTCTCAGATGTTATCTATCTAGACCCATCAACTCATACAAAGATTGAAGAAGTCGGTTCAGCTAACTTCTTTGGAATTACAGCTGATAATGAATTTGTAACACCATTGAGTCCATCTATCTTGCCATCTATTACTAAGTATTCTTTGCTTTATTTGGCAGAACACCGCTTGGGCTTGACTCCTATTGAGGGGGATGTCCCAATTGATAACCTTGACCGCTTTGTAGAGGCAGGTGCCTGTGGTACAGCAGCAGTTATTTCACCAATTGGTGGAATTCAGCACGGTGATGATTTCCATGTATTCTATAGTGAAACAGAAGTAGGTCCTGTGACTCGTAAACTCTATGATGAATTGACTGGTATTCAGTTTGGTGATATTGAAGCGCCAGAAGGTTGGATTGTAAAAGTAGATTAAAACAAACAAAAGGAGATTTTTGATGAAATCGAAAAAGTGGCTCTTAACAGCAGGAGTGGTCCTGAGCACAACAGCTCTTTTAGTGGCTTGTGGAAAAGCTGATAAAGAAGCAGATGCACCGACAACATTTTCATATGTCTATGCAGTAGATCCAGCATCTTTGGACTATAGTATAGCGACTCGTACATCTACAACAGATGTCATCGGGAACGTGGTTGATGGCTTGATGGAAAACGACCAGTATGGAAATGTTATTCCTTCCTTGGCTGAGGATTGGTCTGTGTCAAAAGATGGGTTGACTTATACCTACAAACTTCGTAAAGGAGCTAAATGG
>JAWHFN010000242.1:0-1874 GCA_032565555.1 Streptococcus mitis
ATTTGTTTTCATGCCTCTATTATAACACAAAACCCCGTCTTGAAACGGGATTTTTTTTTATTTTAGAATCAGTAAACCATCTTTAACTGCAAATGGGTCTTTTTCATTGATACGATCGTAAAACATGATGCCGTTGATGTGGTCAATTTCATGCTGAACAACGATGGAGTTGTAGCCTTTGAGTTTGATGCGGTGTTTTTCTCCATCCTTGTCAAAGTAGTCAACAGTAACGCGGGCATGGCGAACAACATAGCCAGGCACGTTGCGGTCAACAGATAGGCAACCTTCTCCTTCACCAAGAGCAGCGTCTTGAACAGAGTGAGAGACGATTTTTGGATTGTACATAATGGCTTGCAAATCGTAGGCTTCCTCTGGAGTTTCTCCTTCTTCAACAATATTTGGCACCAAAACAGCGATAATGCGTTTTGAGATATCCAACTGAGGAGCAGCAAGTCCAACCCCACCGCGGAGCCCCATCTTTTCAGCCATGACAGGATCTTGGGAATGTTTGAGGAATTGCATCATCTTTTCGCCAAGAATGATTTCTTGGTCAGACAAGGGAAAAGTGACTTCCTCAGCAACTGCGCGAAGAGTCGGATTCCCCTCGCGGATAATATCTTTCATATCAATTAAGTGAGCAGCTTTTGTAATACGTTCTATAGCAGACATTTTCTCTCCTTTCATTACCTCTACATGATATCACAAAATGACAAGGATTGAAAGCATTACGGCATCGAGCTTTTATAGAAAATGCCTTTTAGGTTCGATTCAATTGTGAAAGAAATACTTATCTGTGTTATAATAAAAAGAAAAGGCTTGCATTAGAAAGTAGGGAGAATGAAGATGCAAAGAAGACAAGATAGACATAAACGTGGACCAGTTTTTCGATTTGTGAAAGGTTTGGTTAACTTTTTTAGACGTTATCGTAAGTGGAGTAACAAGGGATTTGTGGCGGTACTCTTGCTAGCAGTTGCTTTATCAATGGGCTTGGTTTTGTTGTTTGAAAGCTTCAAAGGCATGCCTATGACCAGTCAAAAACGAGATACTATTTCTCAAGAAGGAACTAAGAAAAAGTCTCAGGAGCAGGAAGAGGAAAAAACTGCTAGAATTATGGCTCATGGTGATTTGCTTTATCATGATATTCTTTACTTTTCAGCAAAAAAGGATGATGGAACGTATGATTTTCATGAGAATTTTGAGTATGTTACTCCTTGGCTTAAGCAAGCAGACTTAGCTATTGGTGACTTTGAAGGAACCATTAATAAGGATCATTATTTAGCAGGTTATCCTCTCTTTAATGCTCCTGCTGAAGTTATGGATGCCATTAAGGATGCAGGTTATAATGTTCTAGATTTAGCTCATAATCACATTTTGGATTCGCAAATTGAGGGAGTTATTTCAACGGCCGATATTATTGAGAAAGCTGGAATCACTCCAATCGGAGTTTATACGCATGAGCCACGTGATCAGGCTCCGCTGGTCATTAAGGAAGTGAATGGTATCAAGGTTGCACTTTTGGCTTATTCTTATGGATTTAATGGAATTGAGCAAAATATTTCTCAAGAGGATTATAATCACTATCTTTCAGATTTAGATGAAAATAAAATGAAGTCTGAAATTGAACGGGCGGAAAAGGAAGCAGATATCACCATTATCATGCCACAAATGGGTGTTGAGTATCGCATAGAACCGACTGAAGAGCAAAAGGCTCTTTATCACAAGATGATTGATTGGGGAGCAGATATTATCTTTGGAGGGCATCCACACGTAGTTGAACCGTCTGAAATTGTTGAAAAAGATGGGGACAAGAAACTCATTATCTATTCAATGGGGAACTTCATTTCCAATCAACGAATTGAGACCATGCAAGGGGT
>JAWHFN010000243.1:0-1845 GCA_032565555.1 Streptococcus mitis
TGTTAAAGCAATCGAAGGTGACGGTAAAGTTGAACGCTTGATTACTGACAAAGAAAGTTTCGACGTGGATATGGTTGTTCTTGCTGTTGGTTTCCGTCCAAATACAGCTCTTGCTGAGGGTAAGATTGAACTCTTCCGCAATGGTGCCTTCCTTGTAGATAAAAAACAAGAAACATCTATCCCAGGAGTTTATGCTGTAGGTGACTGTGCAACTGTTTATGACAACGCTCGTAAAGACACAAGCTACATCGCCCTTGCTTCAAATGCAGTTCGTACTGGTATCGTTGGTGCCTACAACGCTTGTGGACATGAATTGGAAGGAATCGGTGTGCAAGGTTCAAACGGTATTTCAATCTACGGTCTTCACATGGTTTCAACTGGTTTGACTCTTGAAAAAGCTAAAGCTGCTGGTTACAACGCAACTGAAACAGGTTTTAACGATCTTCAAAAACCAGAATTCATGAAACATGACAACCATGAAGTAGCAATTAAGATTGTCTTTGACAAAGATAGCCGTGAAATTCTTGGTGCACAAATGGTTTCACACGATTCTGCAATCAGTATGGGAATCCACATGTTCTCACTTGCTATCCAAGAGCATGTAACAATTGATAAATTGGCATTGACAGACCTATTCTTCTTGCCACACTTTAACAAACCATACAACTACATCACAATGGCTGCACTTACAGCTGAAAAATAAAATTTGATGAACTATCTGGCCTTAAGTTAAGGTCAGATAGTTTTTTAGCCAATCTGTACCCATACAATTATTCTTTTTTTATCTTGTGATTCCTTCTGTTCTGAATTAAAATGAAATGGTAGCTACCAATATAAATGATGAGGAAAAAGAAATGACTGAAAATCGTTATGAACTAAATAAAAACTTGGCACAGATGCTCAAAGGTGGGGTTATCATGGTCGTTCAGAATCCTGAACAGGCCCGTATTGCAGAAGCTGCTGGTGCGGCAGCTGTGATGGCCTTGGAGCGGATTCCAGCTGATATTCGTGCAGCTGGTGGAGTTTCCCGCATGAGCGATCCAAAGATGATTAAGGAAATCCAAGAAGCGGTTAGTATTCCAGTGATGGCCAAGGTCAGAATCGGGCATTTTGTTGAAGCTCAGATTTTAGAGGCCATTGAGATTGACTATATCGACGAGAGTGAAGTTTTATCTCCAGCAGACGACCGTTTCCATGTGGACAAAAAAGAATTCCAAGTTCCTTTTGTTTGTGGGGCTAAGGACTTGGGTGAAGCCTTGCGACGTATTGCTGAGGGTGCCTCTATGATTCGTACCAAAGGAGAACCAGGTACAGGAGATATCGTCCAAGCTGTTCGCCATATGCGTATGATGAATCAGGAAATTCGCCGCATTCAAAATCTACGTGAGGACGAACTTTATGTTGCTGCCAAGGAATTGCAAGTCCCTGTAGAATTGGTTCAATATGTCCATGAGCATGGAAAATTGCCAGTTGTAAACTTTGCGGCTGGAGGCGTTGCAACGCCAGCAGATGCGGCATTAATGATGCAATTAGGGGCAGAGGGTGTCTTTGTCGGCTCAGGTATTTTCAAGTCAGGAGATCCTGTTAAACGAGCGAGTGCCATTGTCAAAGCGGTAACTAACTTCCGTAATCCTCAAATTCTAGCTCAAATCTCTGAAGATCTAGGGGAAGCCATGGTTGGTATCAATGAAAATGAGATCCAAATCCTCATGGCTGAGCGAGGGAAATAGATGAAAATTGGAATATTGGCCTTGCAAGGTGCCTTTGCAGAACATGCAAAAGTGTTGGATCAATTAGGTGTCGAGAGTGTTGAAATCAGAAATTTAGAGGATTTTCAGCAACATC
>JAWHFN010000244.1:0-1844 GCA_032565555.1 Streptococcus mitis
AAAGGTCGTTAACTGGTTTGTTCAAACCTTGCAAAACAGGTCCTACAGCTGCAAAACCACCAAGACGTTCAGCCATCTTGTATCCGATATTTCCTGCCTCGATACCTGGGAAGATAAAGACATTTGCTTGACCAGCTACTGTACTTCCAGGAGCTTTCAGAGCTGCAGTTTCAGGAACAAAGGCTGCATCAAATTGCAACTCACCATCGATTTCAAGGTCAGGACGCAAGTCGTGAGCAATTTTAGTGGCTTCTACAACCTTATCGACGCTCTCACCAAATCCTGAACCTTTAGTAGAATAGCTTAGCATAGCAATTTTAGGCTCGATGCCAAACATCTTAGCTGTAATAGCTGAGTTGATGGCAATTTCAGCCAAGGCTTCTGCATCAGGATTGATATTGATAGCACAGTCTCCAAATAGGTAACGTTCCGTACCACGAACCATGAGGAAGGCACCTGAAGTACGAGTCACATTTGGACGAGTTTTGATGATTTGAAGAGCTGGACGAACTGTTGAAGCTGTTGAGTGAATCGCTCCTGACACCATTCCATCAACCAAGCCCAAGTAAACCAACATAACACCAAAATAGTTGACATCTTCAACCAAAACCTTGCGTGCATCTTCTTCAGACATTTTGCCCTTGCGACGCTCCACCAAGGCAGCAACCATTTCTTCAAATTGAGGATAATGTTGAGGGTCAATGACTTCATAACCATCCATGATCCCTTCAATTTCAAGATAAATTTTAATTTTTTCAGGATTTCCAAGCAAAACAGGAATCACTTCTGTTTCTTTTACCAAGCGTTTAGTCGCTTGAAGAATACGTGGCTCTTCCCCTTCAGGGAGAACAATACGAGCATTTTTACCAACAAGGTTGGCTTTTAGACTTTCAAAAACTTCCATGAGTTTTCTCCTTTTAGATAATAATTATACTCTGAAACAGTTTTTATAGAGTATTAGTTGATAACTGGGTAATAAGGTTACTAAAATCATCCGGCAAGGGACTTTCTAACTGCAAGTCTTGCTCTAAAAATGGATGATAAAAGGATAGGTAATGGCAATGCAGGGCCTGACGTTGAATGCCGTCATCCAGACTACCTCCGTACAAGTCATCGCCCAACAAAGGGAAACCAATATGAGAAAAATGGACTCGAATTTGGTGGGTTCGTCCAGTGTGTAGACGAATATCAACCAAGTGAATATTCCCATAAGAAGCTACAATCTTGTAGGATGTATGGGCATATTTTCCACCTTTAGCCACTCTTCTGGTAATAATGGAGTCTTCATCACGCGCTATTGGAGCAATAATTTCTCCTTCCGGCTCCAAATGTCCATCTCCCTTAACGAGGGCAAAGTAGCGTTTTTCAATGGACTTTTTCTGCAACTGCTTGTCTAATCGTGCATGGGCATAACCGTGCTTGGCAAAGAGCATCAAGCCAGAAGTGTCCCTATCAAGTCTGGTCACAATGTGAACTTGCTGATTTTCGTAATTTTGCTTGACATAGTAACCCTTGATAAAATTGGCAATGGTATTGGAGTGATTGACACTAGGAATAGAAGCCACTCCATAGGGTTTATTTAAGACTAGAAAATGGTCATCCTCATAGAGAATATCCAGCGGGCGCTCGATTGCTTCTAGAGTTTCAAAGCCTTCCTCAGCGGGAATGTCAATGGTAACGCGGTCTCCAAGATCCAATAGATACGTTGCATTTTGCGGTTGATCATTAACTAGAATAGCTCCACCTCGAAACTTAATCTTGGCCAAAAGTCCCTTAGAAACCTCGTGCTTTTTCAAAAAGGTCTTAACCTTGACATGTTCATCTGCGATAAATTCAAACCTCAT
>JAWHFN010000245.1:0-1824 GCA_032565555.1 Streptococcus mitis
ATCGTTTTACAAAAGCGATAGCTGGTACCAAGATTATGATTTTGGTACGGGGAGTCTTGATCTTTGTATTAGCCCAGGTTGTGGCCAATATCCTTGGTTTAACAACGATTTCTTGGTTGATTAATCAGATTATCACTTATGGGGTTATTGCTGCGGTTGTTATCTTCTCTCCAGAGATTCGAACTGGTTTGGAACGCTTGGGAAGGGCGACAGATTTCTTTTCTACTACTCAAATTAGTGCAGAAGAGAAAATGATTCGTGCCTTTGTCAAGTCAGTTGAATACATGAGTCCTCGTAAGATTGGTGCTCTGGTTGCTATTCAACGAGTTCGGACCTTACAAGAATACATCGCGACAGGTATTCCCTTGGATGCCAAAATTTCAGCAGAACTCCTCATCAATATTTTTATTCCCAACACTCCCCTACATGATGGTGCTGTGATTATCAGAGAAAATCGGATTGCGGTCACCTCTGCCTATCTGCCCTTGACAGAAAGTACAGGAATTTCTAAGGAATTTGGGACCAGACACCGGGCGGCTATTGGTTTATCAGAAGTATCCGATGCCTTGACCTTCATCGTCTCAGAGGAAACAGGTGGCATTTCTATTACCTATAACGGTGTTTTCAAGCATGATTTGACTCTTGAAGAATTTGAAGCAGAGCTACGAGCAATTCTTTTGCCAGCTGTTGAGGAAAAAGTGAGTTTCAAGGACCGTTTGCTAGGAGGTTGGAAATATGAGAAAAAATAGTCTATATATCATTTCATCTCTCTTTTTTGCTTGTGTCTTATTCATCTATGCAACGTCAACCAACTTTCAAAATAGCAATACCACAAGGCAGGTCATATCGGAGACCTACACCAATACGATAACGAACGTTCCTATCGATATTCACTATGATGATGACCAGTATTTCATTAGCGGATTTGCATCAGAAGTTTCAGTTGTGTTGACAGGTGCCAATCGTGTGACCTTGGCCAGTGAAATGCAGGAAAGCACTCGTAAGTTTAAGGTGACAGCGGATTTGACAGATGCTAGTGTTGGAACGATTGAAGTTCCCTTGAACATTGAAAATCTTCCTAGTGGATTGACCGCTGTGGCAACGCCTCAAAAGATTACAGTGAAAGTTGGGAAGAAGGTTAAGCGAGATGGGATGATTGTTGTGCCGCAAGTTGACCAAAGCCAGATTGATCCCAAGCTACAAATTGATAGTGTAACCGTGTCAAATGAACGCGTTTCGGTCACAACTGACCAGGAAACATTAGCTAAGATTGACAAAGTTATTGCACTTTTACCAACCAGCGAACGGATTACAGGTAATTATAGTGGTTCGGTACCATTGCAGGCAATTGACCGCAATGGGGTTGTCTTACCAGTGGTGATTACTCCATTTGACACGACAATGAAGGTCACTACAAAACCAGTAGCACCAAGTTCAAGCACAAGCAGTTCGTCGGAGACATCTTCGTCAACGAAAGCAACTAGTTCAAAAACGAATTAAAAATAGAAAAAGGATTTTATAAAAATGGGTAAATATTTTGGGACTGATGGAGTCCGTGGAGAAGCTAACGTAGAACTAACGCCAGAATTGGCCTTTAAATTAGGACGTTTTGGAGGCTATGTTCTTAGTCAACATGAAACGGAAGCACCGAAAGTCTTTGTAGGACGTGATACACGTATTTCAGGGGAAATGCTAGAATCTGCCTTGGTAGCTGGTCTTCTTTCAGTTGGTATTCACGTATATAAACTAGGTGTTCTGGCAACACCAGCAGTAGCTTATTTGGTTAAAACAGAGGGAGCAAGTGCCGGTGTCATGATCTCTGCC
>JAWHFN010000246.1:0-1788 GCA_032565555.1 Streptococcus mitis
CCTGCAGCTAGAAAGTTAGCGGATGATTTAGGGATCAACCTCTACGACGTTTCTGGCTCAGGTGCAAACGGTCGTGTCCACAAAGAAGACGTGGAAACTTATAAAGACACAAACGTGGTTCGCATTTCGCCACTTGCAAAACGAATTGCCCTCGAACATAATATTGCTTGGCAGGAAATCCAAGGAACTGGTCATCGTGGTAAAATCATGAAGAAGGATGTTTTGGCCTTGCTTCCTGAAAATATTGAAAACGACACCATCAAGTCTCCTGCTCAGATTGAAAAAGTGGAAGAAGTTCCTGATAACGTAACACCATACGGTGAAATCGAGCGTATTCCAATGACACCAATGCGTAAGGTTATTGCCCAACGTATGGTTGAATCTTACCTAACTGCGCCAACCTTCACGCTCAACTATGAAGTTGATATGACTGAAATGTTGGCTCTTCGTAAGAAGGTGCTTGAACCAATCATGGAAGCAACTGGGAAGAAGACTACTGTAACAGACCTTCTTTCACTTGCAGTTGTTAAGACTCTTATGAAACACCCATACATCAACGCTTCATTGACAGAAGATGGCAAGACCATTATCACTCACAACTACGTCAATCTTGCGATGGCAGTTGGTATGGATAATGGGTTGATGACACCAGTTGTTTACAATGCTGAAAAACTAAGCTTGTCAGAG
This sequence comes from Streptococcus mitis, assembly GCA_032565555.1. Taxonomy (GTDB): domain Bacteria; phylum Bacillota; class Bacilli; order Lactobacillales; family Streptococcaceae; genus Streptococcus; species Streptococcus mitis_DM. The sequence continues at coordinate 688 of JAWHFN010000246.1, forward strand.
TTGGTCGTAGCCTTCAAAGATGTCATTGGCCGTACCTTGGATGGTAAATTGACTCCAAGTGAACTGCAAAATTCAACATTTACAATCAGTAACTTGGGAATGTTTGGAGTTCAGTCCTTTGGTCCTATCATCAACCAACCAAACTCAGCTATCCTTGGTGTGAGTTCGACAATTGAGAAGCCAGTTGTCGTCAATGGTGAGATTGTGATTCGCCCTATCATGAGCTTAGGATTAACCATTGACCACCGTGTTGTAGATGGTATGGCTGGTGCTAAGTTTATGAAGGACTTGAAAGAATTAATTGAAAATCCAATCTCAATGTTGATTTAAGAACAAGAGTATTCATTTTTAAGATATAGATAAAGGAAGGAAGACATGGCCTTAGAAGTAATTATGCCAAAAGCCGGCGTGGATATGACAGAAGGACAAATCGTCCAATGGAATAAAAAAGTCGGAGAATTTGTAAAAGAAGGAGAAATCCTTTTGGAAATCATGACTGACAAAGTCAGCATGGAATTGGAAGCCGAAGAAGATGGTTACTTGATTGCTATCCTCAAAGGAGATGGGGAAACAGTCCCTGTAACGGAAGTTATCGGTTACCTTGGTGAAGAAGGGGAAAACATCCCAACAGCTGGAGCAGCAGCTCCAGAAGCTAGCCCGGCACCTACAGCAAGTGCCTCAAACGATGATGGTAAGAGCGATGATGCCTTTGATATCGTTGTGATTGGTGGAGGTCCTGCTGGTTATGTTGCAGCCATTAAAGCTGCCCAACTCGGTGGTAAGGTTGCCCTTGTTGAGAAATCTGAACTCGGTGGAACGTGCTTAAACCGTGGATGTATTCCAACCAAGACCTACCTTCATAACGCTGAAATTATTGAAAATATCGGTCATGCTGCAAACCGTGGTATCGTCATTGAAAATCCAAACTTCACTGTAGATATGGACAAACTTTTAGAAACTAAATCTAAAGTTGTTAATACTCTTGTTGGTGGAGTTGCTGGTCTTCTTCGTAGCTACGGAGTTTCGGTTCATAAGGGAATTGGTACCATCACTAAGGACAAGAATGTCTTGGTAAATGGTTCTGAATTGCTTGAAACCAAG
>JAWHFN010000247.1:0-1777 GCA_032565555.1 Streptococcus mitis
GCTAAACCTGATGGATATATTCAAAACTATTTGAGAGATGATAGCGTAGGGACAACAGACTATGTTTACGGAGCAAAATATAGAGAAGGTAGATTTACAAATAATGCTCCAGAAAGTGATAGACTAGAACATTCTGGTACAGTTTCGCATACGGTGTTTGATGTAGGAGCCAATACAACTCGTGTTATGGTTAAAAGCGGGACATCTTTAGCAGATTCTCAAGCTAAGGATGCTGTAATGGCTGTTAATGGCTCAGAACCTTTACCAAAAGGAACCACTTACGAGTGGGTAAACCAAGATGGTACACCACTTGCGAATAAGCAGGTAACAGAGAAGGGGGAAGCTGTTCGCTATGTAAAAGTAACGTTACCAAAAACAGCGGAAGATGGACCAGTAGCTACTCAATATAGATCATCTAAGATTGTAAGAGTTATTATAAACGAAAGCGAAAAGCCTAGAGTATCATTTAATGGTAGCGAATTATCTACAGATGCTAGCAATGAAAATAGCAAATTTGTTATTTTCCGTGGTGCAACTTTCGATCCAACCTTTACAGTAAGTGATAATTCTGGCAAGGTAACTGAGATTAAAGCTTCTGGTCTTCCAAGTGGAAGAGAATTTGTTAAAAACACAGATACACCAAACGGAAATGTTCAAATTACAGGAAATGATATCACAGCTACTTCAAATGCTACCTTAGGGGATCATATCGGAAAAGTACTTGTAAAAGACGCATTGGGTAACGAGCAAGAGTATCAATTTAAGTATACAGTTGTAGATATTAAAATAGTTGAAAATCCTAAGACAGTTCCAATAAATACTAAACTAGGTGATTCGCATTTTCATGTGAGGTTGGTGAATTCGGATGCAACAGATGCGACAAGTCAAGAGGGTCTCTATCCGACTAATACAAAATTCAAATGGAAAAAAGAAAATAACGGTGTATCAAATGAAACAGTACTTAGTGAACCTGGTAAAATAACTGGTTATAAAGCGGTTGTGGAATCTCCAGCAGCTCGTGCAGGATTTTATACCAAAAATGGTGTGAAAATTTATATGCCAGCTTCGATTGAAAGAGATATTACATTCCTTGTTAAACCAAATGATATTATACGTTATAGTAAAAATGGAGATGACGTTGATAAAACAACAACAACGCATACTGTAGATCCAAATACTGGAAAAATTACACCAACACCGAATACAGTAACTCACCAAAAAGACGGAGCAAAAGATACAGTTGTCACACAAACCATCCCAGTAACAACACGATATGAACCAGACGAAACTAAAGATGTAGGGATAAACACAGTTGTAAACAACGGTTCTGAAGGTTCGATAGTAACAACAACTCCAAAACTTGTTAATGAAATTACTGGGGAAGTAACTAATGGAACACCAGTTGTTAGAAAAACAGAAATGGTGCCAAAAGTCGTTAAAGTAGGTACTAAACCAAAAGTGGTAGAAACACCACTTGAAAAACCAGTACGTTATGTAGCAGATCCAACACAACCAAAAGGTGAGAAAACAACAGAAACAGAAGGTGAAGATGGAAAAGTTGTAACAACAACACATTACACTGTAAATCCTGATGGAAGTGTAACGGAAGGTGAAACAACAAGCGTTCGAATAGAACCAAAAGAAAAAGTAGTAAAAGTAGGAACCAAAGAAGCAAAACTAACTCCGACAGTAGAGTTGGACCAAGATCCAGATACTGGTGAAGTTACAGTGACACCGAAGAAACCAGACGGAACATTATATCCAGAAAATACGAAGG
>JAWHFN010000248.1:0-1766 GCA_032565555.1 Streptococcus mitis
GGATGATGAATCCTTTGGGATGACTCAGCATACATGGTTACAGTATATTGGGGCGTATAAGAATCTATTCCCTAAAGAACCTGAACCGACTGGTATATTAATTGATAATATAGTTGGGAAGACAAAAATTCAAGGAACCCAGGTTATTGATGCCCAAAGCATATTTACACTAATTGATAAACAGACATCAAGTAAGGATGGAGTGTTAGTTATCAATGATAATAACCTAATCTTGATATTAGAACAAATTCAAGAACTTAGTAATTTAGGAGAAAATGAGCTAGCTGAGTCTCTTAAAACCTTTATTAGCGAAGAATTGGTTCCAGGACATTTGTCTGCAGATACTGACGTTGACACAGCCTTCAATGCATGGCAGGCGCAAAGACAAATGAATCTTCTCGAAGAATTTGCGTCTGAGTGGGGACTAGACAGTCAACTACTTGCTAAATCTTTAAAGGCTTTTGACTTGAAAAAACCAGATGAAGTTCCCTTCAGAGAAGATATTGTAAAAACACTCGATGCAACTAAAGCAACAAATCAATTTGCCGGAAGCAAACTCAAACTCAATATGGAATTGAATAAAGTCCTTCCAAGTTGGATGCAAGAAGTGAAGCTAAGGTATTGATAGCCTTAAATTGTTTTTCCCAGGGTGAGTATATATATCTAATAAGGAAATATATAAGATATATTGGATTATAATTAGGAGTTGTTAGAGTAATGCATATAGACTATTTAAATTTACAAAGTAATCAAGAGAATATACAATTATATTTGAATGATAGGACCAAAAATGGAGATTCCACTTTTACCCTCTTAATAGGAGAAAATGGAGTTCATAAGACTACTCTGCTCACTTATATTTACAAAATCTTTAGTGGTAAATTTTTTAAGAGAGATATTAAAATGAAAATTAACTATACAATTGAAAATCAAGTATATAGTGTTGATTCATTTTATCAAAAAGGGGTCAGTCATAATGTCATTGTAGACTCATTTTCGCGAATTGATAAAATGGCTAAAAGCTATCTTGATTTTCAAAGCTATAGGAGAGTAATAGTAAATGATGCTCTTATAAGAGAGTTTATAAATAAAATGGTTGTTGCGAGTATTGATAGTCGGGAAAAATATGAGGAGATAATAGGTCTTTTTGATTATATAGGAATAAATAGTAATGATTTAATCTTATCTTGTAGAAATAGAAACCGTAAACCAGATCATATGTATTTACGATATTTATCAGATGAAAAAGTTATTTTGGAATTAAATAAATTATTTGAAGACTTATTAAAAGATCCTAGTTTTCGAACTATATACGACGAAGAGGACTTTAGAATTAATATACATTATAACATAGAAAGTCATAGTGATGATATAGAATCGTTAAAAAAGATTAAAGCAATTGAACAGTATGTTTTATTTTTATTTGACCAAGCTGATTTAGTTTATTCCTCTAAAAATGGTTACAGTTTAATACCTCTAAATTTATTTATTAGATATGAAAAAAAATCACAAATTTTAAAAAAGATAATCTATTTTTTTAAAGAAAGCTTAAGCAGTGATTTTTTTAATAATTTGTATATCGGTAGTGAAAACTTCCCGTTGATCGAGCTAAGTACAGGGGAAATTAGTCTATTATTAAGACTTTTTAATATTGCTAATCAAATTAAACCTAATTCTATAGTATTAATAGATGAACCTGAACTGCATCTTCATCCAAATTGGTGCATAAATTATATTAGTAAACTTAAGCAGTTGTTTAATAAGTA
>JAWHFN010000249.1:0-1766 GCA_032565555.1 Streptococcus mitis
GAAAAATCAGCAGATACAACCGATTCATCTAAGGTTACAGCCTTGTCTGAAGACAAGTAGAAAATGCTTGATAAGGCCACTGCTGACTATAAGACTTTTGTGCAAGAGCAAATCGATAATCTGTTGACAGATACGGAAGGCTTTGTCAAACTGTTGAAAGAAGGTAAGTTAGAAGAAGCCAAGAAGGTCTATTCATTGATTCGTATGTCTTATGAGCGTTCAGAACCAATCGCTGAGAGTTTTGGTGAGTCAGATGTCAAGATTGACTTCCGTTTGGCAGACTATATGGACGAAAACAAGACCGAGAAAGGTTGGTCAGGTTTCCATCGTATCGAGCGTATCCTTTGGGAAGACAATACAACAAAAGGAACTGAAAATCTAGATAAGGAAGAGTAAATCTGCACTAATAAAAAAACTTTGTACTCTAGAAACCATCGTGTGGCTAGCTAGAGTGCAAAGTTTTTTTGTTTTCTAGTTAAAATGAAGACTGTATTCTTTATAATCACAAGGCTATTAAGGGAGCAGTTGACATCAAAATGATGATTTTGAGTTTTTATTATTTTTGCTTTGTAGCAAGGTAACATAGTTGCTTTTTGTGTGGAATAAGTGGGAAAGAAAAACAGTTCTGTGAGTTTGATCGATAAAGTAAAGCAAGATATATTGCCCGATAATTTTTCCTCTTGTGGGGTACTTACTATTGATTTTAAGGACGATTTTTTCATCTGCATCAAAGCCAGCTTCAGGAAAGGTTTCTAAACTTTTTAAGCCGTCTAAAATTTTGGCCACAGTATTTTTAGCCGACTGAGGTGATAAAAGAACAGTAGTAATGTAATCATGAATACTGTCAATTGCCTGACTCACTTCAGTAGATAGAATCACTTTATAAGCCATATCGTAGCCTCATATCATCTAGGGAAGTTCCTTGTCCGGATTCGTATTCTCTTAAGGCGCGTTCCGATTGGGCTTGTAGTTCTTGAATCAATCGTTCACGGTGTAAATCTTCTGCAGTTTTTATTGGTAAATCCTGTTCGAGAACAATTTGCTCGATAAAAAGACTAATAGCATCCGTCATAGTCATTCCTTTTTCCTTGATGATAGCTCTAGCTTGTTCCATTGATGACTCATTGATTTTAAAATTGTATTGCTTAGTAAGTGATGTCGTCATGGTATATCTCCAATCTATACGGTATATAGATAGTATATATCTTTTATATTTTTTAGGCAAGAAAAAACTCTATACTATAGAAACCATCGTGTGGCTAGCTAGAGTGCAAAGTTTTTTGAGTCTGGAACATGAAAACAGCAGTTGATTTCAAGAAACAAAAAAGAACAGCCGAAGCTGTCTTTTTATCATTATTTGAGACCGTATTTTTTGTTGAAACGATCCACGCGTCCATCTGCTTGAGTGAACTTTTGACGTCCAGTGTAGAATGGGTGTGAGTCTGATGAAATTTCCACACGGATCAATGGGTAAGTTTCGCCTTCGAACTCAACTGTTTCGTTAGAGCGTTTTGTTGAACCGCTAAGGAATTGGTAACCAGTAGTTGTGTCCATGAAGACAACTGGGCGATATTCTGGATGGATATCTTTTTTCATTTTGCAATATTTCCTTTCTGCCATGGTCTCTTTGCGAGCCATAGATTGTTACCATACTAGTCTATCAGATTCTGAAAAGTTTGGCAAGTATTTTATCAGTTTTTAAGCAAGTTTTTTAACTTTTGGTAGATGATTTCGTTTTCCTCTAGGCTATAGGAATTAGCACCGCT
>JAWHFN010000250.1:0-1735 GCA_032565555.1 Streptococcus mitis
AAAAGGCTTCCTAAATTATGCTTCTAACATGCTGAAAAATGAGTCTAAACAAGCAGGTCATGCTACTCTAGGTGATGACTTTATCATTAAGAAGGTTTCTGATGGTAAATTTAATACTCTAGAAGAGTGGAAGAAAGCATACTTCAAAGAAGTTGTTGATAAGGCTAAAGCAGGATTTAATGCTGTTGAAATCGATGGAACAACTTATAATAGTTACGATGAATTAAAACAAGCATTTGCTGAAGCAGTTGATAAAGATAAGGCAACTCTTAATAATGGTTCAGTTAAATTTGACAACACTGTTGCACTGAAAGAAAAAATCTTCAAAAAACTTCTTCAACAAACAAACAGCTTTAAAACTTCAATCTTTAAATAATTGAAATCTCTCATCTGCTTTGCGGATGAGGGTTTTCTTATTTTGTGCTATACTTAAGATATGCATAGAAAAACAGTGATTGATTTTAAGGCTTTGGGGGAGAGATACACCTTTACACAGCCGATTAAAGAGTTTAAAACGAGAAATATAGCAGAAGTGGCAGATTTGCTGGCACAAGTGGAAAGATACCAAGAGCAAGGTTATTATGTGGTGGGCTATGTCAGCTACGAGGCTGCACCTGCTTTTGAGGAGAAATTAGCAGTTCACAAGGCACCTTTACTGGACGAGTATTTGCTTTACTTTACTGTTCACGATAAGGTGGAGACCTCCCCTATTCCTCTGACTTATGATGAGGTTGATTTGCCTTCAAACTGGCAGGAAGTAACGTCTGCAGAGGATTATGAAAAGGCGATTGCCCAGATTCACCATCATTTGCGGCAGGGAGACACCTATCAGGTCAACTACACCGTTCAACTCAAGCAAGACTTAAGTGCCAATCCTTTTGCCATCTACAATCGTATGGTGGTAGAGCAGGAGGCGGGCTATAATGCCTATGTGGAACACGATGAGATGGCAGTGATTTCCATGAGTCCAGAGCTCTTTTTTGAGCAAAATAAGCGCGAGTTGACAACGCGACCAATGAAGGGAACGACTCAGCGTGGCATGACTGACCAAGAAGACTTGGAGCAGGCCAGTTGGTTGGAACAGGACCCCAAAAATCGCTCTGAAAACATGATGATTGTGGATCTCTTGCGCAATGATATGAACCGTATTTCTGAGGTGGGGAGCGAGCATGTGAAGCGTCTCTGCCAAGTAGAACAATATTCAACGGTTTGGCAGATGACTTCGACCATCAAGAGTCAGTTGCGAGAGGATGTTGACCTTGTAGAGATATTCCGTTCTCTATTTCCTTGTGGTTCCATAACGGGAGCTCCGAAAATTGCGACTATGGAAATCATCAAGGACTTGGAGCCACAACCGCGCGGAGTCTACTGTGGAACGATTGGTCTCCTGCTTCCAAATGGACGACGAATTTTCAATGTTGCTATTCGGACCATTCAACTGCATCAAGGGAAAGCCATCTATGGAGTTGGCGGAGGCATTACATGGGATAGCACTTGGGAGTCTGAATACCGTGAGGTTCATCAAAAGGCGGCAGTTCTTTATCGTAAACAAGCTCGTTTCAAACTGATTACTACAGGGAAAATCAGCCAGAAGAACTTGCTGTTTGAAGAACAACATATAGAAAGGCTGAGAAAAGCTAGTCGGTATTTTGCCTTTCCATTTGATTCAGAAAACTTGAAACAAAAGATAGAGGAAGAGTGTCAGGCTTGTGATGCTAATCAAGATTACCGCTTG
>JAWHFN010000251.1:0-1696 GCA_032565555.1 Streptococcus mitis
GTGTTAGTAAAAATGCGCAACCGTATGAAAAAACGTGCCGAGCTTTATGAAATGTTAACAGAAAGAGAAATGGAGATCTTATTACTTATAGCTAAAGGATACTCTAACCAAGAGATTGCACAGAAAATTGCTCAAGCTGTTGGTGTCCCACTTGGAAAACTATCATCGCGTCAATTTTCTGACGGAGAGATCCAAGTTAATATCGAAGAGAGTGTCCGTGGTTACGATGTTTACATCATCCAATCTACAAGTTTCCCTGTTAACAACCACCTAATGGAATTGTTAATCATGGTTGATGCTTGTGTGCGTGCAAGTGCCCACAGTATCAACGTTGTCCTTCCGTATTTTGGCTATGCACGCCAAGATAGAATTGCATCATCTAGAGAACCACTAACAGCTAAACTAGTTGCTAACATGCTAGTTAAGGCTGGTGTAGATCGTGTCCTTACCCTCGACTTACATGCAGTTCAAGTACAAGGTTTCTTTGATATTCCTGTAGATAATCTTTACACTGTTCCTCTCTTTGCTAAACACTACTGTGATAAAGGATTAAGAGGTTCAGATGTTGTTGTCGTTAGCCCTAAAAATTCAGGGGTTAAACGTGCTCGTAGCCTGGCTGAATATCTTGATGCTCCTATCGCCATTATCGACTACCCTCAAGACGATGCAACTCGCAACGAAGGCTATATCATCGGTGATGTTGCAGGTAAAAAAGCCATCTTGATTGATGACATTTTAAATACAGGACGTACCTTCTCTGAAGCTGCCAAAATCGTTGAACATGAAGGGGCTACAGAAATTTATGCTGTTTCTAGCCACGGCCTCTTCGTTGAAGGTGCTGATGAACTTCTTGACAATACTAAGATTAAAGAAATTCTTGTGACTGATTCAGTGGCAACAAAAGAAAAAACTCCTAAAAACGTATGCTACATCACTGCTAGTGAGTTAATTGGTGATGCTATCGTCCGTATCCACGAAAGAAAACCAGTCAGCCCACTCTTTGGCTATAACAAAAAGAAATAAGGTGATTCTTTGATTTATTTGGACAATGCTGCAACGACTCCCATGTCGGCAGTTGCTATTTCAGCGATGACCAAGGTTATGCAAGAAACCCACGGAAACCCTTCTAGTATTCATGGTCATGGTCGTCAAGCTGGTAAACTCTTGAGAGAAGCTCGTCAGGAACTAGCCCAGTTACTGGGGACAAAACCTCAACATATCTTTTTCACTTCTGGTGGGACTGAAGGCAACAATACTGCCATCATTGGCTACTGCCTTCGTCACCAAGAACGAGGAAAACATATCATCACAACTGCCATTGAACACCATGCCGTCCTTGAAACAATTGATTACTTGGTTCAACACTTTGGGTTTGAAGTAACTATTATCCAGCCAGAAAATCAAGAAATCACAGCCCAACAAATTCAAAATGCTTTACGTGACGATACGATTTTGGTTTCTACCATGTTTGCTAATAATGAGACAGGAAACCTACTGCCCATTGCTGAAATTGGCCAAATTCTCAAGCAACACCTTGCTGCCTATCATGTCGATGCAGTTCAGGCTATTGGTAAAATACCAATTCAACCCGAAGAATTGGGCATTGATTTTCTCACTGCTTCTGCCCATAAATTCCATGGTCCTAAGGGAATCGGTTTTCTCTACGCATCTAGCATGGACTTTGATTCCTATCTTC
>JAWHFN010000252.1:0-1662 GCA_032565555.1 Streptococcus mitis
AAAATCACTGGAACCTTAGCAGCCTTGAGACGCTCGATAATCATATCGTCCCCCTTACCACGCGCTTCATCAGCAGGCACCATAAAAAGGACGGTATCCACTTCACGAAGGGTACTATAGGCAGATTCGACCATGAAATCTCCGAGAGCTGTTTTAGGCTTATGAATCCCTGGGGTATCGATAAAGACGATTTGTTCCTTATCAGTCGTGTAAATTCCCATGATTTTGTTGCGCGTTGTCTGCGCCTTGTCACTCATGATGGCAATCTTTTGCCCCATAACGTGATTTAAAAAGGTTGACTTCCCAACGTTGGGACGTCCTAAAATGGCTACAAAGCCTGATTTAAAAGTCATAATTTCCTCTTACTATTTAAAATAATAAATCCCAGATTCGTGGGAGAAAAATCAATGTGCCTGTTAAGGCTGCGAAAAGAGAGACCACTAATACCGCGCCAGCTGCCATATCCTTGGCATTTTTAGCCAGCATGGAAAAGTGATAGTGACTGGCCAAATCCACCACATTTTCAATAGCAGAGTTAATAATTTCAAAGGCTACTACCAAGAAAATGCTCAATAGGAGAAAGAGCCATTCGATTCGTGACACCTGAAAAACAAAACCTGCAAGGATGACTACTAGAGCCGTCACTGCATGTTTTCGCATATTGCGTTCTTCCTTGATAGCAGTAAAAATCCCTGTGATGGCAAATTCTAAACTGGCTATCAGGTCACGATTTTTCCATTTTCGTTTATTGTCTTGTGAGTCCATAGGCTGTCAAAATTTCTTCTTGTAAACCGAACATCTCCGCCTCTTCTTCCGGAGTGTAGTGATCGTAGCCGTTGATATGTAAAAAGCCGTGTACTGCCAAGAAGCCCATCTCACGCTCAAAGCTATGGCCATATTCCTCGGCCTGCTCATGTGCCTTATCGATTGAGATGAACAATTCCCCAATATAGGCATCAAACTCAGACATCATCTCTGCCAATTCTGGATTTTCAAGTAAATCCTCTTCGTCAAAGGCAATTTCCAACTCTGGCTTATATTCAAGGCTGATAACATCTGTCGGACGGTCTGTGTCACGGTACTCCAGATTGAGTTCATGACTACGCTCATTGGTCACAAAAGTGACTGCCATCTCCTTGTCTTCTTTGCCTAATTTTTGGGCTGCAAATTCCAAAATTTCTTGGGTTTGTTTCAACATTTCTTTTGAAACTTGACCAGTTTCATCTACCATTTCAATATACATGTGCTTCTCGTTTCTCTTTACTTGGCTTTATTATACCACATTTCCATGATTTTATTCTACCTTTTTGATATAATACTATGGAATACAATCACAAGGAGAGAACGATGTCATTTGACGGATTTTTTTTACACCACATGGTTGAGGAATTGCGAAGAGAGTTATTGAACGGTCGCATCCAGAAAATCAATCAGCCTTTTGAACAAGAGTTGGTCTTGCAAATCCGCAGCAATCGCCAAAGCCATCGCCTGCTCCTTTCTGCCCATCCTGTTTTTGGACGCATTCAGCTGACCCAAACGACGTTTGAAAATCCAGCTCAACCTTCCACCTTTATCATGGTTTTGAGAAAATATTTGCAGGGTGCCCTGATTGAATCGATCGAGCAAGTGGAAAATGACCGTATTGTGGAAATGACAGTTTCC
>JAWHFN010000253.1:0-1656 GCA_032565555.1 Streptococcus mitis
GTTAGATAAATCTTCATACCATTTTTAGCGTTATCCAAAGGAGAAAATAACATTTTATTAGCATTATTGACACCAAAAATATGATGACTAGCTAGACTATAATTTCCTTTCCCCATCACTTGATCGCGTTTCATCGTACCAGCACCATAGAAGAGATTGACATTATCAAGCCCTTTAAAAATTGGCAGATTCATTTCTAATTCAGGGACTGCAATTCCGCCGATAACTGGTAATTTTTGAGCATCCCATTGAGAAGCTAGAACCGCTTCAGAAGAGATAGCTTTGACAGAATCAAAATCAAAATTTCCTTCTGTATCCTGATTTTCTTCTATTTTTTCTTTTGATACCTGACTAACTTGGTACTTATTGGTATTCCAAACTATGAAAATATCACGAATTTTAGCATTAAAAATCAAAGCAATTGATAGTAGTATCAGAAATCCTGCTAGGATATTTGTCAGCAGATTTTTTCGTTTGTTTTTCTTCTTATTATTTTTTTGAGACATTATGCTTCACCTTCTGTTTCGTTTTCTGTCCCAACTTCTTCTTTTTCTGCCGCTGCAACCGTTGTAAAGGTCACAATTTTAGCATCTTGATCCAGACGCATTACTTTAACTCCCATAGTTGAGCGTCCTGTTTGTGAAATATTGGCAACATTGGTTCGAATCATGACACCAGTATCAGTGATAATCATCAAGTCTTCATCACCTTTCACAGTCAAGAGACCTGATAGAGGACCATTTTTCTCAGCCACATTAGCCGTCTTCATTCCTTTACCACCACGACCTTTTGTTGGATATTCAGTCGCGACTGTACGCTTACCATATCCTTTTTCAGTAATGATAAGAACCTCATCTTGATCAGTAATTACGCTAGCACCAACTACTGTGTCTCCCTCACGGAGATTCACACCTTTCACACCTGTGGCGATACGACTCATGCCACGAACGGCTGATTGATTAAAGCGAACTGCATAACCAAACTTGGTACCAATAATAATATCCGTATCTTCTTCCGTCAACAAGACATTAATTAGCTCATCTTCATCCTTTAGATTCAGTGCTTTGAGACCATTTTGACGAATGTTAGCAAATTCCTTGACGCTGGTTCTCTTCACAATACCATGACGGGTTGTGAAGAAGAGGTAAGCATCATCACTGCGTTCAGACTCAACATTGATAATCGTCTGAATACTTTCACCTTCATCCAATTTCAAGAGATTAACTACTGGTAGACCTTTGGCCGTCCGACCATACTCAGGAATTTCATAACCTTTCAGGCGATAGACACGTCCTTTATTTGTAAAGAAGAGCAGGTGATCATGGGTGCTAGTTGACACTAACTCACGAACAAAATCGTCATCCTTAACGCCTGTCCCTTGAACACCGCGGCCACCACGTTTTTGAGCAGTAAATTCAGCTTGGTCCAAACGTTTGATGTATCCCTTATTAGAAAGCGTAATTAAAACATCCGATTCTTCAATCAAATCCTCATCTTCAAGACTCAATACTTCACCGACCATCAACTCTGTACGACGTTGGTCGCCAAACTTACGCTTAACTTCATCCAATTCTTCTTTGATGATTTGAGAAACACGTTCTGGTTTAGCAAGAATATCTGCTAAATCCGCAATCAGAGCCAAGAGGTCATCATACT
>JAWHFN010000254.1:0-1642 GCA_032565555.1 Streptococcus mitis
CATACCTTTAACCTGCTTGATGCGCGTGGTGCCGTATCTGTAACAGAGCGCGCAGGCTATATCGCTCGTATCCGTAACTTGGCCCGTGTCGTAGCCAAAACCTTTGTCGCAGAACGCAAACGCCTAGGTTACCCACTTTTAGATGAAGCAACACGAGCTAAACTCTTAGCAGAAGACGCAGAATAGTGAGTAATACTGTGCTCTAAAATCGTTAAAGGCAAGTCAAAGACTTGCTAGAGGAATATGCACCGCCGTACTGTTATGTGGGGATTTTTGAAACCTTGGGTTCAAAAATCAGTCAGCTAAATCCACTTTGATGAGACTGTTGGAAATCTTGATCAATTTTGCAATAGATTTCCATACAGACTCACAAAGTTAGTTAGCTACGTCCCCAGTACCTAAGGTGCATATCAAAAAAGATTGAAGAAAATGTAAAGGAAAAAACATGACAAAAAACTTATTAGTAGAACTCGGTCTTGAAGAATTACCAGCCTATGTTGTCACACCAAGTGAAAAACAACTAGGCGAAAAAATGGCAGCCTTCCTCAAGGAAAACCGCCTGTCTTTTGAAGCTATTCAGACCTTCTCAACACCCCGTCGTTTGGCTGTTCGTGTAACTGGTCTAGCAGACAAACAGTCTGATTTGACAGAAGATTTCAAGGGTCCAGCGAAGAAAATTGCCTTGGATAGTGATGGGAACTTCACCAAAGCAGCTCAAGGATTTGTTCGTGGAAAAGGATTGACTGTTGAAGATATCGAATTTCGTGAAATCAAGGGTGAAGAATATGTCTATGTTACCAAGGAAGAAATTGGTCAAGCAGTTGAAGCCATTGTTCCTGGTGTTGTAGATGTCTTGAAGTCCTTGACTTTCCCTGTCAGCATGCACTGGGCTAACAACACCTTTGAATACATCCGCCCTGTTCACACTTTAACTGTTCTTTTAGATGAAGAAGAGTTTGATTTAGATTTCCTTGATATCAAGGGAGGGCGTGTGAGCCGTGGCCATCGTTTCTTGGGACAAGAAACTAAGATTCAGTCAGCATTGAGCTATGAAGAAGACCTTCGTGCACAGTATGTAATTGCAGATCCACGTGAACGTGAGCAAATGATTGTTGACCAAATTAAGGCAATCGAAGCTGAGCACGGTGTACATATCGAAATTGATGCGGACTTGCTTAATGAAGTCTTGAACTTGGTTGAATACCCAACTGCCTTTATGGGAAGTTTTGATGCCAAATATCTTGAAGTTCCAGAAGAAGTTTTGGTGACTTCGATGAAGGAACACCAACGTTACTTTGTTGTTCGCGATCAAGATGGAAAGCTCTTGCCAAATTTCATTTCAGTCCGTAACGGAAACGCAGAGCATTTGGAAAATGTCATTAAAGGAAATGAAAAAGTTTTGGTAGCTCGTTTGGAAGACGGTGAATTCTTCTGGCGTGAAGATCAAAAATTGGTCATTTCAGATCTTGTTGAAAAATTAAACAATGTGACTTTCCATGAGAAGATTGGTTCCCTTCGTGAACACATGATTCGTACTGGTCAGATTGCTATTCTCTTGGCAGAAAAAGCAGGCTTGTCAGCGGATGAAACGATTGACCTAGCCCGTGCAGCAGCCATTTACAAGTTTGACTTGTTGACAGGT
>JAWHFN010000255.1:0-1638 GCA_032565555.1 Streptococcus mitis
CTGCCAGAGCTCAAAGCGGCGGTCAATGCCTATTTTGAGCGCTTTTACGGCTATTCTGTAGCGCCGAATCAAGTGACAGTCGCTGCTGGAGCTAAATATTCTCTCTATACCTTCTTTATGGCTGTGGTCAATCCAGGTGATGAAGTTATCATCCCAACACCCTACTGGGTCAGCTATGGAGACCAGGTCAAGATGGCAGAGGGTATTCCAGTTTTTGTTCCTGCTAAAGAGGACAATGACTTTAAGGTAACTGTAGAGCAGTTAGAAGCAGCTCGAACAGACAAGACCAAGGTTTTGGTGCTGAATTCACCATCCAATCCGACAGGTATGATTTATACCCGTGAGGAACTTTTGGCAATCGGAAACTGGGCTGTAGAAAAGGATATTCTCATCCTAGCAGATGATATCTATGGGCGCTTGGTCTATAATGGTCATGAGTTTACACCCATTTCTAGCCTATCGGAAGCGATTCGCAAGCAAACAGTGGTCATCAATGGTGTGTCTAAAACCTATGCTATGACAGGTTGGCGGATTGGCTATGCCGTCGGAGAAGCAGACATTATCGCTGCCATGTCCAAGATTGCAGGTCAAACAACCTCCAACCCTTCAGCAGTAGCCCAGTATGCAGCAGTTGAGGCTCTATCAGGTGAGCAAGATACTGTAGAAAGCATGCGTCAGGCTTTTGAGGAGCGTCTCAATACCATTTATCCGCTATTATGTGAGGTTCCTGGTTTTGAAGTCGTTAAGCCACAAGGAGCCTTCTATCTCTTTCCAAATGTCAAAAAGGCCATGGAGATGAAAGGCTATACGGATGTGACAGACTTTACAACTGCTATCCTTGAAGAAGCTGAAGTGGCCTTGGTAACAGGAGCAGGATTCGGAGCGCCAGAAAATGTGCGCCTCAGCTATGCGACAGACCTAGACACGCTTAAAGAAGCAGTTAAACGCTTGAAAGTATTTATGGAAAAATAAAAGAAAAGGAAAAATAATGACAAAACGTGTAACGATTATTGATGTAAAAGACTATATTGGTCAGGAAGTGACGATTGGCGCTTGGGTTGCCAACAAATCAGGAAAAGGGAAAATCGCCTTCTTGCAATTGCGTGACGGAACAGCCTTCTTCCAAGGTGTGGCCTTTAAACCAAACTTTATCGAAAAATTTGGTGAAGAAGTAGGAGCTGAAAAGTTTGATGTCATCAAACGCTTGAGCCAAGAAACTTCTGTTTATGTGACAGGTATTGTCAAAGAAGATGAGCGATCTAAGTTTGGCTATGAGTTGGATATCACAGACATCGAAGTGATTGGTGAATCTCAAGACTACCCAATCACACCAAAAGAACACGGAACAGACTTCTTGATGGACAACCGTCACTTGTGGCTTCGTTCTCGTAAGCAAGTAGCTGTGATGCAAATCCGTAACGCAATCATCTATGCAACTTATGAGTTCTTTGACAAGAACGGCTTCATGAAATTTGATAGCCCAATTTTGTCAGGGAATGCGGCTGAAGATTCAACAGAACTCTTTGAAACAGACTACTTCGGAACGCCAGCCTACTTGAGCCAATCAGGTCAGCTTTATCTAGAGGCAGGTGCGATGGCTCTTGGTCGTGTCTTTGACTTTGGTCCAGTATTCCGTGC
>JAWHFN010000256.1:0-1628 GCA_032565555.1 Streptococcus mitis
GCTCTCAACCCAGAACTGGCAGGTCTAGCCATGGCCTTTAGTTCTGTATCTGTGCTGACCAGTTCCCTTCTCTTAAACTTTAGTAAAATAGATTAAAAGCGAGCTTGCTCGCTTTTTATACTTTTTGAAAATCTCTTTAAACCACGTCAGCTTTATCTGCAATCTCAAAGCTGTGCTTTGAGTAACCTGCGGCTAGCTTTCTAGTTTGCTCTTTGATTTTCATTGAGTATTATAAAACAGAAACTAAAAACGTTTTCAAACTGTACTGTAATAGAGAATAGAAACTTCTGAGCAGATTCTTAGTAAAGTCAAAATAAATGTGATAAATTAGTATTGTAAAAATTTACTGAAACGTTTTCAAAAACTATATGAAACCTTTTTTAGTAGATTTAAAAATATTTGAAGGAGAGTTATCATTATGACTCAAGGGAAAATTACTGCGTCTGCAGCAATGCTTAATGTATTGAAAACATGGGGCGTAGACACAATCTACGGTATCCCATCAGGAACACTCAGCTCATTGATGGACGCTTTGGCTGAAGACAAAGATATCCGCTTCTTGCAAGTTCGCCACGAAGAAACAGGTGCTCTTGCAGCGGTTATGCAAGCTAAATTCGGCGGCTCAATCGGGGTTGCAGTTGGTTCAGGTGGTCCAGGTGCGACTCACTTGATTAACGGTGTTTACGATGCAGCTATGGATAACACTCCATTCCTAGCAATCCTTGGATCACGTCCAGTTAACGAACTCAACATGGATGCTTTCCAAGAATTGAACCAAAACCCAATGTACAACGGTATCGCTGTATACAACAAACGTGTAGCTTACGCTGAGCAATTGCCAAAAGTTATTGACGAAGCTTGCCGTGCTGCAGTTTCTAAAAAAGGTCCAGCTGTTGTTGAAATCCCAGTAAACTTCGGTTTCCAAGAAATCGACGAAAACTCATACTATGGATCAGGTTCATACGAGCGTTCATTCATCGCTCCTGCCTTGAACGAGGTTGAAATCGACAAAGCTGTTGAAATCTTGAACAATGCTGAACGTCCAGTTATCTATGCTGGTTACGGTGGTGTTAAAGCTGGTGAAGTGATTACTGAATTGTCACGTAAAATCAAAGCACCAATCATCACAACTGGTAAAAACTTTGAAGCTTTCGAATGGAACTATGAAGGTTTGACAGGTTCTGCTTACCGTGTTGGTTGGAAACCAGCCAACGAAGTGGTCTTTGAAGCAGACACAGTTCTTTTCCTTGGTTCAAACTTCCCATTTGCTGAAGTTTACGAAGCATTCAAGAACACTGAAAAATTCATCCAAGTCGATATCGACCCTTACAAACTTGGTAAACGTCATGCCCTTGACGCTTCAATCCTTGGTGACGCAGGTCAAGCAGCTAAAGCTATCCTTGACAAAGTGAACCCAGTTGAATCTACTCCATGGTGGCGTGCAAACGTTAAGAACAACCAAAACTGGCGTGATTACATGAACAAAATCGAAGGTAAAACTGAGGGTGAATTGCAATTGTATCAAGTTTACAATGCAATCAACAAACATGCTGATCAAGACGCTATCTATTCAATCGACGTAGGTGACACTACTCAAACATCTACTCGTCACCTTCACATGACACCTA
>JAWHFN010000257.1:0-1599 GCA_032565555.1 Streptococcus mitis
TATATCTTTGATCCTCGTGACATAACTAGCGATGAAGGCGATGCCTATGTAACTCCACATATGACTCATAGTCATTGGATCAAGAAAGAAAGTTTGTCTGAAGCTGAAAGAGCAGCAGCTCAGACTTATGCTAAAGAGAAAGGTTTGATGCCTCCTTCAACAGATAATCAGGGTTCAGGAAATACTGAGGTTAAAGGAGTAGAAGCAATCTATAATAAAGTGAAAGCAGCTAAAAAGGTTCCACTTGATCATATTCCTTACAATCTACAACATACTGTTGAAGTTAAAAATGGTAGCCTAATTATACCTCATTACGACCATTACCATAACATTAAATTTTCTTGGTTTGACGAAGGACTATATGAGGCACCTAAAGGTTATAGCCTTGAGGATCTTTTTGCGACTGTAAAATACTATGTAGAACATCCAAATGAACGCCCTCACTCAGATAATGGTTGGGGAAATGCCAGCGACCATGTTCGTAAAAATAAGGCAGACCAAGACAGTAAACCTGATGAAGATAAGGAACATGATGAAGTAAGTGAGCCAACTCGCCCTGAATCTGATGAAAAAGAGAATCACGCAGGTTTAAACCCTTCAGTAGATAATCTTTATAAACCGAGCACTGATGAAGACGAGACAGAGGGAGTTGCTAACGATACAACAGACGAAGCTGAAGTCCCTCAAGTAGAGACTGAAAAAGTAGAAGCCAAACTCAAAGAAGTAGAAGCTTTACTTGATAAAGTAACGGATGCTAGCTTGAAAAACAATGTGACAGAGAGCCTAGCTGGTTTACGAAATAATCTGAGTCTCCAAACCATGGATAATAATGGTATCATGGCAGAAGCAGAAAAATTACTTGCTTTGTTAAAAAGGTAGTGAGTCAGTTATGACGAAATCAGAAGCATAAATTTATCCTGTTAAATTAAAATGATGTAAGAGTCAGTAGCAATACTGGCTTTTATTTATCTTGCTCCGTAAGGTTCAGGCTAAATAAACCACCTGATTTTTTTGGGGGGCTTTGGCTTCATTTAGTAGAAATCAATCTATGTCCAAGGTTAGTAACTTAATCATAGGTCTTCCTTTGTTAGAGAAGATAATGGTAAAAGGGTAGGGGGGACTGATTTTACAGTTTAAGATGTTTTGATAATAATTCATGATTTGAAGAGGATATTTCGCCAATATATGCTATACTAAACTTGTGATTCAACAAAGTGTTTTGTATGCTTATCAAGGAAA
This sequence comes from Streptococcus mitis, assembly GCA_032565555.1. GTDB lineage: Bacteria > Bacillota > Bacilli > Lactobacillales > Streptococcaceae > Streptococcus > Streptococcus mitis_DM. The sequence goes on from JAWHFN010000257.1 coordinate 1,240, forward strand.
GCAGAGGGTTTAATATGAAAAAACGGGCTATTCAGATTTTACTAGCATTGTCCTTAATTTTTTACAAATCAACTTGGTTTTGGGGGCTTTTCAATCACCTCACAAAGCCGTATCTACCAGCAAGTCGTGAATTTTTTCAGATTCTGCTTTTGATGGAGAGTGGAGTTCTTTTATTAGCAGTCATCTATCTACTAGTTTTTACAGGAAAGAAGACTTTTCATTTCAAGTGGCAGCTGAGGTATTTTATCTACCTTTTACTGGGTTACATCACTTTGTATATGTCTGACTTCCTCTTGTCTTATTTCATACCCTCGTCTTCAAATCAAATTTCTTTGAATGAAACGATAGAAATGATAGGGA
>JAWHFN010000258.1:0-1594 GCA_032565555.1 Streptococcus mitis
GTACCTACTGGTGCAGTGTAATCAGGTTTGTCAGCTTTAGGTGCTTCGTCAGGCACTGTACCCACAGGTTGAGTGTATTCTGGTTTGTCTGCTTTAGGCGCTTCATCTGGGACTGTACCCACAGGTTGAGTGTACTCTGGTTTCTCAGCTTTAGGCGCTTCATCAGGCACTATGCCCACTGGTTTAGTGTATTCTGGTTTCTCAGCTTTAGGCGCTTCATCTGGGACTGTACCTACTGGTGCAGTGTACTCTGGTTTTTCTACTTTAGACGCTTCATTATGAACACTTTGAATTTCAGATACTGGAACATTTTTTGTCCCCTCAGCTTTATGTTGAATTTCTGAGATTGCATCATCATCAAGGGGTAAGTATCCAATATAACGATATCCAGCAATTTGAACTACTCCCTCATTACTTGGAGCTTTCAAGGGATTGCTTATATCGAGAGCTTGCATACTAGAAAGACTAATCAGTCCGATAGTAGTAACTAAGAACAAACTACTAACTTTTTTCTTTTTATGAACCAAAAGGACTAAACTACCAACAGCTAATAGACCTAAAGCTGTAAGCACAGAAGTCGATGAACCTGTCGCAGGAAGAGCTTCCTGCTGATAAATAAGAGCATAAGTTACCTCATTATCAGTAGGAATTCCTGCTTGAATCTTGCTTTGTTCTTCCTTTGTAAGAGCGCTTTTTTCAACATAATGATAGGTAGAAGCATGAATGATTGACGGTGCAACCAAGATACTTCCGAGTAAAACTGAACCAACAATCCCACAGATTTTTCGGATTGAAAACCGTTCTTTTTTAAATAATGACAATCGTAATCACCTTCTTTAATTTTATTTCCTAATAGTAAACACTATTTTTTATTATTAAAAATTGAACTTCTAAAATCATCAGTTTGATTTAGATAGGCCTTAAATACTGCTCTCTTTAACTTATGAACTGCACTATCATATTCTGGATTATAGTTGTCCCAAGAATAACGATTCTCATCTGCATCCTTACGGACAGCTTCGTCCATTAATCGCTGCAGTTCTTCTACACTATGAATCGTCTTTCTTGCAAAACTTGCCCAAGATTTAGTTGGATCGTTGAAGGTAACCTGCTTCAAGTTTCTAAACTGATCCACCCGTTCTTGGTACATAGCTTTCTTGAAATCCTCCCAAGTTTTATACTTACCTTCAAATACCTTTTCCAAAACAAGATCATCTGTCACCAATCCTCGTTCTTTACCATAAAGATTGATAGTTTTCCTTTGTTGTTTAGCAACTTCCTCGTATTGGTTTGAGATATAAGGTACCATTCCATCCTTAAAACCTTTGGCAGCCAAAAGTTCATAAGCTATCCTACGTCCCATCAAATCACCCGGAGTTCCCTTACTGCTCAGAGCCGAATAGATTGGGGCGAAGAGTTTAATCGTATAGTAACCGTTTCTTTCATATTCCCCAGACTTATATTCACGAGCTGACAAGATATTATTTTTAATTAAACTATCAAAGGTAGTCAATTTTTTGGCATCTTCTTCTGTCAGATTTTGTACAACGTTAGTAGCGTAAACCTCATTTCCATCTGCAGGATCTTTCACGTA
>JAWHFN010000259.1:0-1577 GCA_032565555.1 Streptococcus mitis
AGCTGCTTGAGGTCCAGATATTTTGTAATTGGCAGCGATAATTCCTTAGAATATCAGCATAATAACAATCACTGCAATTGCCAAAATGTAAAGTAGTGGCATAATTTCTCCTTTAGATAATAAATTTTTATCTATTCCAGCAATTTTTAAAGTTCGCAAATTGTAAAATGAAGTTAGCCACCTTGAGAGAATGAAAAAACACCCTGAAATGTTAGACTTGTAGTTGCTAGAAAACAAAGTCGAAAGGTTTCATGATGCAAAACAATTATACCTCAAAAGGTAAGCATTTAACAGAGTCAGAACGTCTCCTTATTGAACGTTGGCACAATAAGGAAAAAGTCAGTAATCGAGAAATCGCTTATCGTCTTGGTAAAGCCCCTCAAACGATTCATAACGAGATACAACGAGGGACAGTTCAACTCAAATATAAGACAAAGTATTCAGCGAAAATTGCCCAAGAGAGCTACAAGACTTTAAGAACACACTCTAAACGTTCCACAAAGCTGAACGCTCAATTGGACGATCAAATCTCCAAAGCAGTGAAAAACAAGATATCTCTCGAAGTCATTCATCAAGAACTCAAGGGCGTGGTTTGTTTGCGTACACTCTATAACTGGATATCCTCTGGTATTCTTTCTGTAGCTTACCATGAACTGCTCTATCCTCAGTATCGAAAACCTAAGAAACAGCGTGTGACACAGCCTAAACATATGCTAGGTCAATCTATAGAGGAACGTCCTGAAAGTGTTGATGAACGTTCAGAATATGGGCATTGGGAGATTGATACGGTGCTTTTGACCAAAGAGAAGGGCGAGTGTCTCTTGACCCTGACTGAACGCAAGACACGCTTAGAAATTATTAGGCTTATCCCTAATAAGACCACACACTCCGTCAATCAGGCCTTAAGGGGAATTGAATTTTTAGCACTTTCTGTAACTTCAGACAATGGCAGGGAGTTCGCTAAACTCTCAGAAGCTCTGGATTGTCCTGTATATTACTGTCATGCTTATGCCAGCCACGAAAGAGGGACAAATGAAAATCACAACCGAATGATACGTAGGCACTTACCTAAAGGCACAAAGAAAACCACGAAACAAGTCGTGGCTTACATTGAGAACTGGATGAACAATTATCCAAGAAAAATGTTCAACTTCAAGACACCAAATCAGATGTTAATTGAATCTATCTAGTGGCTAAATTGCACTTGCATTTTGCGATTTAGAAAAAATTTTATAAGTGAAAAATAAATTCACAAACTTAAAATTCTAATAATTTAAAAAAGCGCTTTAAACGTTTAAGAATACGCTTTTGAAAACATTTTCAAAAAATGGGGAAAGTAAAGTTTGTGAAAGTTGCGGCAAAGTCTTGCGTTTACATAAGTGAAGTGTTACAATGGTTCTGTAAGGTTCGTGAAAGCTAAGTGTTACGAACAAATTATTTATTTTTAGGGGAATTAAAAATGAAAAAAACAAAAGTGATTTCACTTCTTGCTGTTTCAGTGCTCTCAGTTTCTTTACTTGCCGCTTGTGGAAGTAATAACTCATCAAGTAGCTCTGATAAAAAAACAGAACAATCAT
>JAWHFN010000260.1:0-1576 GCA_032565555.1 Streptococcus mitis
TACCCCACTTTTGCTAAGAGCGAATGGTCGTGGTACAATTGTCGATACGATTTACGAAAAACGTGTAAATCATGTTTTTGAACTAGCAAAGATGGACGCAGATATTGCGACTACAAACGACCATATTTTATATACTGGTGGCCGTAGTTTACGTGGTGCAAATGTAAAAGCTACTGATCTTAGAGCTGGGGCAGCACTTGTCATTGCTGGTTTGATGGCTGAAGGTAAAACTGAAATTACAAATATTGAGTTCATCTTACGTGGATATTCAGATATTATTGAAAAATTACGTAATCTAGGAGCGGATATTACACTTGTTGAAGAATAAACCGTAGAGGTGTTTATGAATATTTGGACCAAATTAGCAATGTTTTCTATCATTGAAACGGATCGCTTGTATTTGCGTCCTTTCTTTTTTAGTGATAGTAAGGACTTCCATGAGATAGCTTCAAATCCTGAGAATTTACAATTTATTTTTCCAAGTCAAGCTAGTCTGGAAGAGAGTCAATATGCACTGGCCAATTATTTTATGAAGGCTCCTTTAGGAGTATGGGCTATTTGTGACAAGAAAACTGAAAAAATGATTGGTTCAATTAAGTTTGAAAAGCTAGATGAAATTAAAAAAGAAGCAGAACTTGGTTATTTTTTGAGAAAAGATGCTTGGTCCCAAGGCTTTATGACAGAGGTTGTTAGAAAACTTTGCCAACTTTCTTTTGAAGAATTTGGTTTAAAACAATTATCCATCATAACCCATCTCGAAAACGAAGCTAGCCAAAAGGTTGCTCTTAAGGCTGGATTTAGTTTGTTCCGTCAGTTTAAGGGAAGTGATCGCTATACAAGAAAAATGCGAGATTATCTTGAGTTTCGCTTTGTAAAGGGAGAATTTAATGAGTAAACATCAAGAAATTCTAAGCTATTTGGAAGAATTACCTGTTGGTAAAAGAGTCAGTGTTCGTAGTATTTCCAATCATCTAGGAGTCAGTGATGGAACGGCCTACCGCGCTATCAAGGAAGCTGAAAACCGTGGAATTGTAGAGACTCGCCCAAGAAGTGGTACTATCCGTGTTAAATCTCAGAAAGTTGCTATAGAGAGATTAACTTTTGCTGAAATTGCTGAAGTGACTTCTTCTGAGGTTCTGGCTGGTCAAGAAGGTTTAGAGAGAGAATTTAGCAAGTTCTCAATCGGTGCCATGACTGAACAAAATATCCTGTCCTACCTTCATGATGGGGGACTCTTGATTGTCGGAGACCGGACTCGTATTCAATTATTAGCGCTGGAAAATGAAAATGCCGTTCTTGTGACAGGTGGATTTCAGGTTCATGATGATGTGATTAAACTGGCTAATCAAAAAGGAATTCCTGTTTTAAGAAGCAAACATGACACTTTTACCGTTGCGACCATGATCAATAAAGCCTTGTCAAATGTTCAAATCAAAACAGATATTTTGACAGTTGAGAAACTGTACCGTCCGAGTCATGAGTATGGTTTTTTGAGAGAGACTGACAGTGTTAAAGATTATTTGGACTTGGTACGTAAGAATCGTAGCAGTCGTTTCCCTGTTATTAATCAACATCA
>JAWHFN010000261.1:0-1565 GCA_032565555.1 Streptococcus mitis
TTAATTTATGAGTTAATGAACACTAAATATAAAAGAAATAGATGAAAATTGTAGAAAATATAAAGTGTCCAGAAAATGACCTTTTTCTGGACATAGGATAGAAATATTTTTATAAGTTTATTAAATAACGAAGGAGCAACTTTAGCTACAAATCTTGCTATTTGTAAATCTACATTTTTTTATTGAAAAATAGATAGTTTATAGTTACAGTTGCAACTGCTTTAGCCGCGATTAAAATACTTTTCTCATTCATTTTAAATAAAGGGCTATGATGGGGATAATTTCTGCCGTCTTCAGGCTGTGCACCAATGTAAAAGAAAGTACTTGGTACAACTTGCCCATAATATGAAAAATCTTCAGAAGGATTTTGTGGTCCTAAATCGACTATATTATTGACTTCTGAAATATTCTGATCTTTTAAGCTGTCAACTACAAAGTGAGTGAGATTTTCTGAATTAAAGAGTACAGGATAGTTATCGTCATAATCTACAATCACTTCAACCCCAAAGGTTACTCCAACGCCTTTAGCAATTTGTTTCACTTGGTCTCGGATGACTTTTCTAGTTGTTTCTTTCATCATCCGAACATCCCCTTTTAACACTACTTTATCTTGTATAGCATTAAAACTTCCTGCTCCATCAAATGATCCAATAGTTACAGTACCCATGTCAAATGGATCTATTCTTCTTGAAATTACTGTTTGGAGTTCAGTTACAAAGTAACTAGCGGCTACTATTGCATCATTACTTAATTGTGGCATAGAAGCGTGACCTCCGTTTCCTTTGATTGTAATGGTGAAATTAGAACGTCCCGTTTGAGTTTCTTTATTATGATAGGCAATGACCCCTGTTTTAATTGTAGTCATCACATGAACCCCGATCATATTATCGACACCGTCAAGAGCTCCTGCTTTAATCATACCTTTGGCACCACCAGGAGATACTTCCTCTGCTGGTTGATGGACAATTCTAACTCTTCCCGGAAGTTCTTGTTTTATTTTTACTAGTTCTCTAGCAAGTACCATCAAATATGCAGTATGTGCATCGTGTCCGCAGGCATGCATTACTCCTGGATTGACCGATTTAAAACTTAAATCATTATCTTCAAAAATAGCAAGAGCATCAAAGTCTGCTCTCAACGCAAGAGTTTTTCCGGATTTTCCACCTTCAATATCAACGATGATTCCAAATCCCTTTCCGATAAGTTTTGGTTCACAGTCAAGTTCTTTATAAAAGCCCATAATATACTTAAATGTTTCTTTTTCTTGAAAAGAAATTTCTGGGTATTGATGAAGATGACGCCTAATTTGAATCATTTCATTCTCATATTGTGTTAAGCTAGTCAACAAATTATTAAGTAGTTTCATATGATACCTCTAAACTTTCTACCCGAATTGCTTGTTAATTTCATTGGAAAATAAATAAGTCGTGCTATCCTAATCTTAAAGCACTAAGCATTAGAAAGCTCACGACTTATATGACTTATAATAGCACACTTCCAAAAGTTTTTGTTTATTTACTGACAACCATTGAGACGCTTTATCAAACGAGGGTTCCCCTTGAGGT
>JAWHFN010000262.1:0-1560 GCA_032565555.1 Streptococcus mitis
GATAACACATGACAAATTCCCCACAGACCTGTCCAACAGAATTGTCCAAGGTTAAACTTTTTCTCTCTGAATAGAAGGCTTCCTGAGGAGATAACACCAACTCCGGTTGGATATATTCTCCAGCAATCAAATCTTTTCCATCTCTCGAGTAGAGTCTCTTGATATCAGCCAAAGCACCGACCAAGCGCTCGATGTCTTGGATACGGTCACCGATCGAAATATAGGCCAAGATATTCCCAATATCCCCAAACTCGATTTGAATGTCGTATTCGTCTCGCAGGAGGTCATAAACCTCGATACCTGTTAAGCCAATACCCTGAGTGTAAACTGACAACTTGGTCACGTCAAAATCGCAAACAGACACTCCGTCTATTAACTCTTTTGAGTAGGCATAGTATCCACCGATAGCATTGATTTCACGACGGGCATACTCTGATAGCTCGATGACCTTCTCAAAAGACTCTTTACCACGAAGGGCTAGATTACGACGTGAAATATCCAGACTAGCCATCAACAAGTAAGAGGCGGATGTTGACTGGGTCAGGTTTATAATCTGACGAACGTATTCGGGATTCATCTGCTCTCCGATTAAAAGAAGAGAGCTTTGGGTCAAACTTCCTCCAGACTTATGCATGGAGACTGCTGCCATATCAGCACCTGCATCCATAGCAGAAATTGGAAGCTTATCAGTGAAATGCAAATGCGATCCGTGGGCTTCATCAACTAGGACCTTCATCCCAGCAGCGTGGGCCATCTCAGTTAATCCATTTAAATCTGAACAGATGCCGTAGTAAGTAGGATTGTTAATCAAAATGGCCTTAGCATCAGGATGGTCCTTTATGGCCTTGGCTACTCGGTCATTTTCAAGACCTAAAGCGATACCAATTTTAGGGTTCACACTCATCTCGATATAGATGGGAATGGCACCACATAGAACCAACGCATTAATAGCAGATTTATGGACATTACGTGGCAGAATAATCTTATCTCCAGCCTTGCAGGTTGACAGAATCATAGTCTGCACCGATGAGGTTGTTCCCCCTATCATTAGAAAAGCATGGCTAGCTCCAAAAGCATCCGCCGCCAACTCCTCTGCATCTCGAATAATCGAAATAGGATGCCCTAAATTATCCAAGGGTTTCATCGAATTGACATCAATTCCAACACATTTTTCTCCTAAGAGTTCGACAAGTTCTGGATTTCCTCGTCCACGCTTGTGACCTGGAACATCAAAGGGAACAATCCTTTTCTTGCGTAACTTCACCAAGGCCTCATAAATTGGGGCTTGGTTTTGATCTAACTCTTTCAAGACATACTCCTTTACCGTATTTTTAGCGCTTCAAGAAGACGAAGGCGACTAAAGGTTGACTTATGAAAAAAGAGCAGGTTTTCACCTGCTCTGCAATCTTCTGACGTTTTTATGTTTGTTTCTTTTGAGTATGTCTGTTCCCGATGTTTCCTAACTCTCTAGTAGCAAATATTACGTACTTTATTGATCGTTTCACAAGATGACGTGTGCTTTCACCACACTAAAAATTTATGAATTAGGACAAGTGTCCT
>JAWHFN010000263.1:0-1560 GCA_032565555.1 Streptococcus mitis
TGATCGGCAATAGCACGCGCCACACCTGCATTGTCTCCTGTCAGCATGACTGTTTTAAGACCTCGTTTTTTCAACTGACTGATGGCAAGCTTAGCATTTTCCTTAGGAATATCTTGCAGAGCAAGCAAGCCTTTGATTTCATTCTCAACAGCCAAGAACACAACTGTCTTAGCTTCTTTTTCCAGTTGTTCTAGTTTTTCTTGATAAGTGCTAGAAATGTTCATGCCATCCAGCATTTTAGCATTTCCAAGCAGAACTTGTTTTCCATTGATTTGCCCTGAGACACCTTTTCCGTGCAAGGCTTGGAAATTTTCAACAGTTTGAAGCTCAAGTCCAGCTTCAGTCGCTCGTTTCACAACGGCTTCAGCCAGTGGGTGTTGAGAAGCTTCTTCCAAGGAAGCTGCCAATCCAAGGACTTCTACTTCGTCGCCGATGATATCTGTGACCACAGGTTTCCCTTCCGTCAAAGTTCCTGTCTTATCAAAAACAATAGTTTGGACTTTCTGGATTTTCTGTAGAACCGTTCCATTTTTGAGGAGAACTCCCATCTTGGCACTGCGACCTGTCCCCACCATAAGGGCTGTCGGTGTTGCAAGTCCCAAGGCACAAGGGCAGGCAATAATCAGAACTGCTACTCCATAGAGAAGCGAAGACACAAAGCTCGCTCCAAGCACGACTACACTATCCCTGAGCAAGACGAACCAAACCCAAAAGGTCACAATCCCTAAAATGACGACTGCTGGGACAAAAATGCCTGAAATTTTATCCGTCAAGTCCTGAATCGGCGCACGACTTGTCTGAGCTTTCTTCACAAAATCCACAATCTGAGCCAAAACAGTCTCTGAACCAACTTTTTCTGCTCTAAAAACAAGTGTTCCGCTATTATTGATAGTTGAGCCAATGACAGTATCTCCAACTGTCTTGTCCACAGGCAGACTCTCACCTGTCACCATAGACTCATCAATACTAGAGATACCTTCTACTACGACACCATCAACCGCAATCTTTTCACCGGGACGCACTCGAATCAGGTCACCTACCTTGACTTGCTCCAAAGGGACTTGAACATAGTTATCCTCACGCAAGACTTCTGCAGTTTTAGCCTGCAAGTCAAGTAATTTCTCCACAGCTTGGGAAGTATTTTTCCGCATTTTCTCCTCAAAAACGGCTCCCATAAGAACGAAGAAGAAGATAAAGGCAGCACTTTCAAAGTAAACGGGGAGGCCAGCGAAGAGGGCAACTAAGCTATAGAAATAGGCCACTAGGGTTCCCAGAGCAACCAAGGTATCCATGTTGGCATTGTGCTTTTTAAAACTAGCCCAAGCACTTTGGATATAAGGACCACCTGCTACTAGCATAATCGGTGTTGTGGCTAAAAAGGTGCCCCAACGCATGACTTGGTGACTGATTCCTCCTGTCGACATCCCAATCATGAGAATCACAAGAGGCACAGTAAAGATACTAGTAATCCAAAAACGCTGTAAAAGTGATAGAGATTTTCGAGTCTTCTCAACTACGGTATAACTCCCCTTTTGCATCTTCATGCCACAAGAAAATTCA
>JAWHFN010000264.1:0-1552 GCA_032565555.1 Streptococcus mitis
TGTCCCCAATCTGATAACGCTTGTAACAGTGTTTCATCTCAATATAAGCCATCAGACCCACCCTCTCTCAAACAAATTACTTCCTACTACCATTATAACGCTTTTTCAACTAGTTGGAAACTGCTTACATTCTCAAATCCTTATTAAAAGGCAGTATCAAATTACTGCCTTCTAATACTCAATGAAAACCAAAGAGCAAACTAGGAAGCTAGCCGCAGGTTGCTCAAAGCACCGCTTTGAGGTTGTAGATAAGACTGACAAAGTCAGTCACATATATACGGCAAGGCGAAGCTGACGTGGTTTGAATTTGATTTTCGAAGAGTATTACATTCTCAAATCCTTCAAAAAAGTCAGTCTCAAACCACTGCCTTCTATCCTCTTCTTAAAAATAGAATTGAACCATATCGCCTTCTGCAGTCTCCACTGAAATACAATCTTTCCCTATGCATTTCGATTTTATTTTTTCTTGATTCATTTTAATCACACTCTTCTCAATACCTGGATAAGAGACTCGCAAATCTCCCCCACTTCTTGATAAAATGGTCATCTGTAAAAGTTTTTTATCCGCCCACCTCATGTTAACTTCAAAATGTCCACGTGCCATTAAACCTGAAACGGAACCTGATGACCATGCATCGGGTAGGGCAGCTAGGGGCACCAGATAAGCTGTATGAGACTGAAGCAACATTTCTGCCATGCCACTAGTAGCACCAAAATTACCATCTATCTGAAAAGGAGGGTGGCTACACCAAAGATTGGGCAAGGTGGATGTCTTTAACTGCTCTGCTAATAATTTATGGGTTCGATTGCCATCTCCCAAACGCGCCCAGAGATTGATCTTATTAGCCTTGGACCAGCCTGTTCCCCCATCTCCACGATCATTGAGGCTAGCACGCGCCGCATCAAGATACTCTTGCCCCTTATGACTAAAGAGAGTTCCAGGATAAAGTCCCACCAGATGGGAAGCATGCCGATGTTGAGCTTCCACTTTCTCATTTTGAAAATACTGCTCTTCCTCCTCATACCACTCCCTGATTCGACCAGATTGAGTGATTTGCAGAGGATTAAGCAAGTCAAACTTCTCCTTGACTTCAGTCAACAAGTCCTCATCCAATTTCAATTCTTGAGCAGCCTGAATAAAATCATGGAATAATTGCCAAATCAGAGATTGGTCATAGGTATTTCCAATCGAAATCGGCCCATGTTCTGGTGAGTAAGATGGAGAAGATACCCAACGCTTCGCTTCCTTATCCTCATGTAAAAAAGCATTCCAAAAACGAACCGTTTCCCTCAACATGGGATAAATTTTCTCCCTGAGATAGTCTTGGTCCCTGTAAAATGAGTAGGCCTCATAAACCGTTTGCATCATCCACGCATTGGCAGCTGGCGACCAGCCCCAGTAGTAGTCCCAACCAGGTGCCGTCCAGCCAAAAGGAGTCGCTTGCGTATGAACCAACCAACCGTTCTCCTCCCCTTTCTGAGAAATGATTCCTGCATACCTTGCAGCCGCTATGCGACCATAAACACGCAAATCATCGATATAGTTGATGAC
>JAWHFN010000265.1:0-1545 GCA_032565555.1 Streptococcus mitis
GGTAACTTCTAAAACTAACTTCCAGTTTCCCACACCCTAGCATTTAGTATAAGAAAAACGCGTGAAATCAGTGGAAATCCGTCTTAGACTAACTTCCACTGGTTTTCTTTTTCTTGATATATACAGGTTCAAAAGCGAAAAGACTCAGAAAAAAGTGCACGACAAATAGCCCTAAAACAGAGTCGTCTTAGAGTAAATTCCAGTTGCTAGCGTTTAGTGTGAGACTTTTCGATGGTGATAAGATGTGTAGTTAGAGGGGAAAATTCCCTTTATTTCAATAAATCAGGTGATAAGTGTGTGTCTTCTGGTTTGACAAATTGACAACCCAGAAGAGCAGCGATGTCCTCACCAAATGTGAAGGTGAAGACGTCGTAAGCAGATTTTCCTTGAAACTCTTCTCGTTTCAAGGAATTGACATGAGAAATGACTAGATTGACGTCTTTCTGAGTCAGCTGGTCAAAGGAAGTGCCCTTGGGAAGAATGGCTCGCAAAACTGTATGGTTCTTCTCAATCCGCCCCTTCTGGTCAGGACGGCTAGGGTCGCAGAAGTAGAGGTGAGACTTCCCATCAATGTCTCGCTCAAGCTCCTCCACATAGGAGAACTCAGATCCGTTGTCCGTGAGAATGACAGGGAACAGCTGATGGAAGGCATACCCTCCGTCCATGACTCTTTCTTTCAAAGCTGCGAATTTAGTGGCGACCTCCAGAGCAGTCTTGTTGTCCAAAAGCAAGGCGAAGAGGAAGTTGCAGAAGGAAACGTTGAAGGTGAGCAGTAGCTTTCCACCAGGTCTGCCGATGACCGTGTCCATTTCCAACCATTTGAAGAAATCATCTGTTTCTCGTAACTCTTGGAAATCTTGGTAGGTCCGCCCAATTTTTAGCTCTTTGGGAATAGCTACTTTTCTGGATTTTCTGCGTGCCTTGAACTTGACCATCCGAGGGAAATCAATGGGCTTGGCTGTTAGATATCCCAGCTTGGCATGCCGATACACCGTAGCTTTCGACACAGGTAGGTTATGTGTCTGAATGATATGGTAGATGCTTTGTTTCTTCTGGATGCCTTGGGTTAAGACCTTGTCCATCTGATAAAAACTTTCCTTGTTTAGAGGAATGCCCTCTCTGGACTCCCTCAACATAGTCTTGTACTGTTCCTGGGCCTTTTTGGCGTAGTAAAGATAGCGGTTAAAGCCACAATCCGTCCTCTTTTTTGGACAGTTGTTACAGACATAAGGAGCTTTTTTGAGAAGTGGGCAATCCGTGCAATCAGATTTGACGGATGTTGGATGCATGATGCGATTGCGCTTGATTTCCTTTGAAATCGTTGATGGGTCTTTTCCTATTTTCTCAGCGATGGAACGGAAAGTCTCCTGTTGGGTGATTCCAGTTTGGATGTCAATACGGTCTTCTAGAGTGAGATGTTTTTGTTTTTTCGTCATGAGGTGCCTCCTTACGAAAAGTCTCAGACTTAATTCTAGCATCATTCGTCGTCTGAGACTAACTTCCAGTTTTGGGAGAGAGGTGGAAGTTACTTTGAGAAGTTACGAA
>JAWHFN010000266.1:0-1543 GCA_032565555.1 Streptococcus mitis
AGCGTCCTTAACGCGGTTCCAGAAACTGGTATGACTAGGTGATGCGACAAAATGAATCTTATGATGGTCGATTTGATACTCGATTCGCTCGATATTGCGGAAGGAATAGACGCTATTGTCAACTGAAATAGTATGGTAATCGTTTCTCGTCGGAATGAGTTCAATCTTATCCTTCTTAGGAACAATAATGGACGAACCGAGCGTACGATAAACACGATTGTTAAGGCTGGCAATTTCCGTTAACTGAAGAGCTTCAATGGTAGGGTGCAAAACAGCTCCACCGAGCGACTTGTTATAGGCTGTACTACCAGTCGGTGTCGAAACTGTTAGCCCATCTCCGCGAAAACGTTCAAAGGGAACACCATTGATGACAATATCTGCCACCATGGTTCGATCAGACCTGCGGATGCTGGCTTCGTTGAGGGCACGAAAAATCTTGACCTCTCCATTTCCAAGAAAAACCTTCACATTTAGAACAGGGTAAGAGACTCTTGCTCCGGTATCTAGCTGCAAATTAGTCACTAGCTTGTCCAACTCAAAATCACGGTAGTCCGTATAGAAGCCCAAATGTCCAGTGTGAACACCGATAAAGCGTACCTTGTCAAGCTGGTTTTCGTACTTATGAAAAGCCGACAAGAGCATGCCATCCCCACCTATGGAGATGACAATATCCGGATTGGTATCATTGAGTATAAACTGATTTCTCTTCAAACGATCTCGCAATTCATACAAAACCCTTTGACTCTGTGGTTTTCTATTTGCTATCAGGTCAATTCGTTTACCTGTATTCTTCATCTGTATCGTCACTGTTTCCTACACCATCATTTAATTTTCTACTCAAAGGATCAAAAAGAGCCTGGGCTTCTTGGATATCATCACGAATTTTACCCATTTCTTCATCCAACTGATGAGCAATTTTGGCAGTAATTTCCAGTCTCTTTTTAATTTCCTCTGGGAAATCCCCTTGGTACTTGTAGTTGAGAGAATGTTCTATCGTTGCCCAGAAATTCATGGCCAAAGTACGAATTTGAATTTCTGCTAAAATGGTCTTGGCTCCATTGATAGTGTCAACCATATATTCTACTACCACATGATAGGAACGGTAGCCTGAAGCCTTTCGATGAGTAATGTAATCTCGCTCTTGTACGATCCGCATATCCTGACGTTTGCGCAAAATCTCCACTACTTCCTTAACGTCATCTACAAACTGAACCATCACACGCAAACCAGCAATATCTTGCAAATCGTGTTCCAAGGTCGCATAAGTAATGCCACGCCGAGCCATTTTTTCCTTGATACTCTCAATTGGTTTAACTCGACCAGTCACAAACTCAATCGGAGAATGCTTATTTTGCTTACGATATTGCTTACGAATACCACGTAGTTTAATCTTTAACTCACCAACAGCTTGAATGTAAGGATCTAGAAATTCTTCCCATTCTATGGTCATATATTCTCCCTTGTTCTCATATTATCCTTCAAAAATATCTTTGATTTTTTCTCCAGATTCATATACAATAAATACAATGCTTATTATACCATA
>JAWHFN010000267.1:0-1539 GCA_032565555.1 Streptococcus mitis
TGATGGACAGCAATGACAAATTCTTGGTCTGGTGTCAAATCAAAATCACGTGGAGTCTGGCCATGAGTCGGAACGATTTCTAACAACTCTAAGCTACCGTCCGCAATGATTGTATATACTGCGATAGAATCATGGCCACGGTTAGAAGCGTAGAGGTATTTACCGTCTTTAGAGAGACGAATAGCAGCAGTACCATTAAAACCTTCGTAACCTTCTGGTAGAGTTGAAATAACTTGCATGCGTTCAAATTCGCCAACACCATCGTAGATTAGAACTTCAATAGTGCTATTGAGTTCACAAATGAGATAAGCGATTTTATAGTGGTTATGGAAAATGATATGGCGTGAGCCTGATCCTGGCTGGCTGTGATAGGTATAGAGTTTAGATAATTTCCCTTCTGGATCAAGATCATAAGTAATGACTTGGTCAGTTCCCAAATCACAGGTAACTAGATAGTGGTCAGGTGTTAAGTCTGTATAGTGAACATGTGGAGAAGCTTGATTTTCATGTGGACCTTGCCCACTGTGTTGATCCACATCACTAAGTAGAAGACTACCATCTTCCTGACGTTTATAAACAAGTACCTGTCCTTTATGGTAGTTGGCTGCATAGACCAAATCACGCTTTTCATCAACAGAAACATAACAGTGGGGAGCTCCTTCTTCAACGACATGATTTAATAAAGTCCCGTCAGTTTGATAGGCTGCAATTCCTCCCTTATCGTCTTGACTACCAACAGTGTATAAATGTTGGTGCTGGTCAAAGGCAAGGTAGGTTGGACTTGGCTCAGTAGCAAAAAGTTCTAGATTTGAAAGCTGACCAGTTTCTGTATCAAAGTCTGCCTTGTAAATCCCTTGAGAAGTACGACGTGTATAAGTTCCAAAATAAACAGTTTCTTTCATAACTTTACCTCTATATAAAAGATATGACTATTATATCACAAAATTCTAGTATGAAGAAATCAACCTTGGCAAGAGCTTTACTCAATTTTTTCATGATAATATTAAGAATGTTTTCATTGATTTCCTTTTGAAAAGTGCTATAATAAATCTATCAAATTATCAAAGGAGTTTGACTATGAAAAAACGAGTTTTTTTAGCGACTGGAATTGCCGTTTTGTCTACTGCCGTTCTAGCAGCGTGTTCATCTGGTAATGGTAATAAGGATGCTACTAAGCCAGTGACTTATGCTTATGTGTTTACATCAGATCCTGTTACTTTGGATTATACAGTTTCTGGGAATGTCAGCACTAAACAGATTACAGGTAATGTTATTGACGGATTACTAGAAAATGATCAATATGGAAATTTAGTTCCATCGGTTGCAGAAGATTGGACTGTTTCTAAAGATGGTCTGACCTATACCTATAAAATCCGTCAGGGTGTCAAATGGTATACAAATGAGGGGGAAGAGTATGGTGAAGTCAAGGCTCAAGACTTTGTAACTGGTCTGAAACATGCAGCAGATAAGAAATCACAGGCCCTCTATTTGGTACAGGATTCTATCAAAGGATTGGATGACTATGTAAATGGGAAAACA
>JAWHFN010000268.1:0-1434 GCA_032565555.1 Streptococcus mitis
ACAACAACTTATACTGTGGATCCTAATACTGGAAAGATTATAGTAAGTGAAGGTAAACCAGTTCGTACGAAAGAACCGACTAATACTATTGTCAAAGTTGCAGCGAAGGACAAAGTAGTAGAAACCCCGATTGAATCAGAAGTTGAGTACGTCAGAGATGGTGAACGAGAAGTTGACACACCTAATGAACGCGTTGAAGGAGCTAAAGGTAAAACAGTTATTACAACCACTTACGATGTAGATCCAAACGACGGTCATATCACAGAACACGTTGGCAACCCAGTAGTCACCCCAGCAGGTAAGACAATTGTTAAAGTTGGTGCGAAAACTAAGGTTGAACAATCTAAAGATTCTGAAGGTCGCGATGTGATTGATACCACTACCTATGAAGTCAATTCAAAAACAGGTAAGGTAACTCCAACAACCGTACGAACTTATGGGAAAACGAAAGAACCAACAGTAGAGTTAGAACAAGATTCTAAGACAGGTGATGTTACAGTGACACCGAAGAAACCAGATGGGTCAACATATCCACCAGGAACTAAGGTAGAAATCCCAGGTAAAGATGGTAATCCAATCGTCGTTACAATCGATGAAGATGGTAAAGGTAAAGTACTAAACAGTGATCTACCAAACGTAGAAAAAACAGGTACAGGTAAGATTACTGAACCAGGTAAATCATCTGTGGAAGTTCCTAAGGTAACAACTTTTGAAAACGATGTATTAGGGGGGTCAATTGCATTGCCAGAGCTAATGATTGAGGTTCGCTGGATTGATGAAGCTGGAAATGTATTGAAATCATCCGTTAGGACAGGTAGTGAAAAGGATGCTGAACATGGATCAATTCCAGGATATGAATTTGTACGAACTGTGATTGATGAAAATGAACCAGTAATTACTCACATTTTCAGAAAAGTAAGTGGAAGTACAACTCCAAATACAATTCCAGAAACCCCAGTCACACCTGCTATTAATGGAAATTCTGGTCAAGATACAGCTGCACCAACAACTTCAATTCCAGATTCAGTTATTCCGAATGTAAATCATGAAGATACTACAGATGCTTTTGATAATGGAGCTAAATCAAATGATTCTCAAAATGTATTGCCAAATACAGGAACAGAATCAAATGCGACTCTTGCATCTCTAGGACTTCTTGGAATGTTAAGTGGTATAGGGTTTATATTTGGAAAGAAAAAAGAAGACTAAAAATTTAGTCAAAATATGAACACAAAAGATTAAAAAACAGCCTTGTTCCTCATTTCAAGAGGTGCAAGGCTGTTCTTGTATTCTAGGAAAAGTAGATATTAGTATTCGTACTAAGAGCCGATATAGTGTAAGCGCGTCATAACAAGGTATCTATCATTCATGGAGCTCCTCCTGTATACTATTAGTAAAGTAAAACTATTGGAGGATATTTTAATGCCACAACCT
>JAWHFN010000269.1:0-1433 GCA_032565555.1 Streptococcus mitis
GTATGCCCTAGCGGACCTTTTCTTGTTGCCTAGTTACAATGAGCTCTTTCCGATGACGATTTTAGAGGCTGCCAGTTGTGAAGCTCCTATTATGTTGCGTGATTTAGATCTTTATAAGGTGATTTTAGAGGGGAATTATCGGGCGACAGCAGACAGAGAAGAGATGAAAGAAGCTATTCTGGAATATCAAGCGAATCCTGCTGCTTTAAAAGATTTGAAAGAAAAAGCTAAGAATATTTCTAGAGAGTATTCAGAAGAGCATCTGTTACAAATCTGGTTGGACTTTTATGAGAAACAAGCTGCTTTAGGGAGAAAGTAAAAAGTGAGGTAATCTATGCGAATTGGTTTATTTACAGATACCTATTTTCCTCAGGTTTCAGGTGTTGCGACCAGTATTCGAACCTTGAAAACAGAGCTTGAAAAGCAGGGGCACGCTGTTTTTATCTTTACGACGACAGATAAGAATGTCAATCGTTATGAAGAATGGCAGATTATCCGCATTCCAAGTGTTCCCTTCTTTGCTTTTAAGGATCGCCGCTTTGCCTATCGAGGTTTCAGCAAGGCGCTTGAAATTGCTAAACAATATCAGCTAGATATTATTCATACCCAGACAGAATTTTCTCTTGGCTTGTTGGGAATTTGGATTGCGCGTGAATTGAAGATTCCAGTCATCCATACCTATCACACCCAATACGAAGACTACGTGCATTATATTGCTAAGGGGATGTTGATTCGTCCTAGTATGGTCAAGTACTTAGTCAGAGGTTTCCTGCATGATGTGGATGGGGTTATTTGTCCTAGTGAGATTGTCCATGATTTGCTATCTGACTATAAGGTCAAGGTTGAAAAACGGGTCATTCCAACTGGGATTGAATTAGCTAAGTTTGAGCGTCCGGAAATCAAGCAGGAAAATCTGAAAGAACTACGTAGTAAACTAGGGATTCAAGATGATGAAAAGATGTTGCTTAGTCTTTCCAGAATTTCCTATGAAAAAAATATTCAAGCAGTTTTAGCAGCCTTTGCAGAAGTTCTGAAAGAAGAAGACAAGGTTAAACTGGTGGTAGCTGGGGATGGTCCTTATCTGGATGACCTCAAAGAGCAAGCCCAGAAACTAGAGATTCAAGACTCTGTTGTCTTTACAGGGATGATTGCTCCTAGTGAGACAGCTCTTTACTATAAGGCGGCGGATTTCTTCATCTCGGCATCGACAAGTGAAACCCAAGGCTTGACCTACTTGGAAAGCTTAGCCAGTGGAACGCCTGTCATTGCTCATGGAAATCCTTATCTGGACAATCTGATCAGTGATAAAATGTTTGGAACCTTGTACTATGGAGAACATGATTTGGCTGGTGCTATTTTGGAAGCCCTGATTACAACGCCAGATATGAATGAGCATACTTTATCAGAGAAGTTGTACGAGATTTCAGCTGAGA
>JAWHFN010000270.1:0-1429 GCA_032565555.1 Streptococcus mitis
TAGAAGAGGAAAATCAAACTCTTAAAAAGCAACGCCAAGATTTACAGGCTGAAATGGCCAAAGACCAGGGTAGTTTGATGGACTTGACCAGTCTGATTAGTGATTTAGAGAGAAAATTAGCCTTATCAAAACTGGAGTCCGAGCAAGTAGCCCTGAATCAACAGGAAGCACAAGCCCGTTTGGCTACTTTAGAGGATAAGAGAAATTCACTTAGCCAAGAAAAATCTGATAAAGAAAGCTCTTTAGCCCTCTTAGAAGAGAAGCTAGTCCAAAATAATCAAAAACTCAATCGTTTAGAAGCTGAATTGCTGGCTTTTTCAGATGATCCTGATCAGATGATTGAGCTTCTACGTGAACGTTTTGTAGCGCTTTTACAAGAAGAAGCGGATGTCTCAAACCAGTTGACCCGTATCGAAAATGAGTTGGAAAATAGTCGTCAGCTTTCTCAAAAACAAGCAGATCAACTAGAAAAGCTGAAAGAACAGTTGGCTACAGCTAAAGAGAAGGCTGGTCAGCAAAAAGAAGAGCTTGAAACTGCCAAGGAACAGGTTCAGAAATTACTGGTGGACTATCAAATCTGTGCCAAGGAACAAGAGGAGCAGAAAACTTCCTATCAAGCTCAACAAAGCAAACTCTTTGACCGTCTGGATAGTCTCAAAAACAAGCAGGCTAGAGCCCAAAGTTTGGAAAATATTCTGAGAAATCATAGCAACTTTTATGCAGGTGTCAAGAGTGTCCTCCAAGAAAAAGATCGTCTAGGTGGGATTATTGGGGCAGTTAGTGAACACCTGACCTTTGATGTGCATTATCAAACTGCTCTAGAGATTGCGCTTGGAGCGAGTAGCCAGCATATTATCGTAGAAGATGAACATGCGGCAACCAAGGCCATTGATTTCCTCAAACGGAACAGATCTGGTCGTGCAACCTTCCTTCCGTTGACAACGATCAAGGCGCGTACGATTTCTAGTCAGAACCAAGATGCTATCGCTGCAAGCCCAGGTTTCCTTGGGATGGCAGATGAGCTGGTTACTTTTGATACTAGACTGGAAGCTATTTTCAAGAACTTGCTAGCTACGACGGCTATCTTTGATACCGTAGAAAACGCGCGTGCAGCAGCTCGTCAAGTTCGTTATCAGGTTCGTATGGTGACTTTGGATGGGACAGAGCTTCGTACAGGTGGTTCCTATGCAGGTGGAGCCAATCGTCAGAACAACAGCATCTTCATCAAGCCAGAACTGGAGCAATTACAAAAAGAGATTGCTGAAGAAGAAGCAAGCTTGCGTACAGATGAAGCGAGTTTGAAGAACTTGCAAGATGAGATGGTTTCATTGACAGAAAAGTTAGAAGCCATCAAATCTCAGGGAGAGCAGGCTCGTATTCAGGAGCAGGGCTTGTTCCTTGCTTATCAGCAAACTAGTCAGCAAGTTGA
>JAWHFN010000271.1:0-1415 GCA_032565555.1 Streptococcus mitis
TGGCTCTTTGTCAACTGTAGTGGGTTGAAGAAAAGCTAAGATCTAGAAAGGACGAAATTTGTCCTTTCTTTTTTGATATTGAGAACGATAAAAATTCGGTTTTTGAAGTTTTCAAAGTTCCGAAATCCAAAGGCATTTCGTTTGATAAGTTTAACGAGATTATTGGTCGCTTCCAATTTGGCGTTGGAATAGGGTAGTTGAAGGGCGTTGACAATCTTCTCTTTATCCTTTAGAAAGGTTTTAAAGACAGTCTGAAAAATAGGATGAACCTGCTTTATATTGTCCTCAATAAGTCCGAAGAATTTTTCAGGTTCCTTGTTCTGAAAGTGAAAAAGCAAGAGTTGATAGAGATTGTAGTGGTGTTTCAACTCATCTGAATAGCTCAAAAGCTTGTCTAAAATCTCTTTATTCGTCAAGTGCATGCGAAAAGTAGGGCGATAAAATCGTTTATCGCTGAGTTTACGACTATCCTGTTGAATGAGCTTCCAGTAACGCTTGATAGCCTTGTATTCATGGGATTTTCGATGAAATTGATTCATGATTTGGACACGCACACGACTCATAGTACGGCTGAGATGTTGGACAATGTGAAAGCGGTCGAGAACGATTTTAGCGTTAGGAAAAAGTTTACTGGCAATATCGTAGTAAGGGCTAAACATATCCATCGTAATGATTTTCACCTGACAACGAACAGCTCGCTCGTAGCGCAGAAAGTGATTTCGGATGATAGCCTGTGTTCTGCCTTCAAGAACAGTGATGATGTTGAGATTATCAAAATCTTGTGCAATGAAACTCATCTTTCCCTTAGTAAAGGCATACTCGTCCCAGGACATAATCTCAGGAAGACGAGAAAAATCATGCTTAAAGTGGAAATCATTGAGCTTTCGAATGACAGTTGAAGTTGAAATGGAAAGCTGATGGGCAATATCGGTCATAGAAGTCTTTTCAATCAGCTTTTGCGCAATCTTTTGGTTGATAATACGAGGAATCTGATGATTCTTCTTGACGAGAGAGGTTTCGGCGACCATCGTTTTCGAGCAATGATAGCACTTGAATCGACGCTTTTTCAGGAGGATTCTAGTAGGCATACCAGTCGTTTTGAGGTAAGGAATCTTAGATGGTTTTTGAAAGTCATATTTTTTCATTTGACTTCCACAATAAGGACAAGATGGAGCATCGTAGTCCAGTCTAGCGATGATTTCTTTGTGTGTATCCCTATTGATGATATCTATAAATTGGATATTAGGGTCTTTGATATCGAGTAGTTTTGTGATAAAATGTAATTGTTCCATATGATTCTTTCTAATGAGTTGTTTGATCGCTTTTCATTATAGGTCATATGGGACTTTTTTTCTACACAAAAAAGGCTCCATAATATCCATAGGGGGTTACCCACTACAAATATTATAGAGCCA
>JAWHFN010000272.1:0-1399 GCA_032565555.1 Streptococcus mitis
TCTATTAGATCAAAAATAGTTTTACCAATAACGACAATAAGGTTGTCTCTTAATTTTTTCTCTAACTCTAAGTCTATACCACTATTCTGTATAAATTTGTCTTCTACCATTTTATATAAACGCTTCACCCTAGTGGGATTCCCTGGATCAAAATGAGGTACATAATTGTAAATTATGACAGGAACAGAACCGCTGATTGATCGTTCAGCGATCTGACTCCAGATATACCTATCAGTCTCTCCCAAAGAAACCCCATAGAGAATAATGATATCAGAGTTTTTTATTATATCACCGTTTTTAACATCCATATTTTCTCTATAGCTCTTCAAAACCAAATTTTTTATTAAGGATTCTTTTTGTTCTTCATCAAAACTATTTGAAATCTGTGACTCATCGCTAACTCCTAAAACAGTACAAATATCTAGAGTCCCATGTGCATGAATTGGTGGCTGAATATGAAAATTATAATTATTAGCTCGTAATTGATTCCTAAATACTTTTGCTGACCCATTATATAATTTATCGATTACATTTGTATAATTAAGAGTTAATATATTCACAATGTCGCTTTGATATAGATTCTCATTATATTTTTTATCGATAACAGGCCGATTGATTGCAGGGAGAGATTTCTTCATATCATTTAGAGTAGCTGCAAAATCAATTACATTGCCTTTCTCCAGGTTTTTTTCTTGTTGCATGCGTAGATATTCTCTTAAATCATCAACTACTTCACTAAAATCATCTATAAATTTTTCCTTCATTTCTATATTTGAGGAGATGAGGTCGCTATCTTTTGTCAATTTACCAATTGACAATTCAAAATCTGACCAATTTTCATAATCATTTACTTTATCAGAAAATAGAGACTCATAAATGAAATTTGAATATTCTTCCTCGTTCTCTTTCCTACTTATGTAAACCTTATTTTGAAATTCATAGAAATCCTTATATCTTGTTTTCAAACCATATTGCAAATCCAAACCATTTCCAACTATATAAGTAATGTTCATATCTTACCCCTCTTGTACCCCTGATATCTCGAATAATGATAATATATATACTATTCAAATTCAATTTCTTCATTTAAACTATTAAAGAGATCTACTTGAGCTTCGACTTGTAATCTATTAACTAGCCAACCTCTTAATTCAGCTTGCTGAATAAAATCTTCAATACGATTAACTCCATTTAATTCTTTTAATGTAACTACTACACCAAAACGTACTCCCTGTCCATCACTGCTTTTCAACCGTTCGATTGTTTTAATACTCATTCCCCACTGAGGATTAGATGGATTTAAAATTGCTTTAGCTCTCTTTCGAGAAGTAAACGACTCTCCAATATGCTTGACATTATCCCATTTCCTAAATATATTTCTAGCAGCGTTTTCTCTCAC
>JAWHFN010000273.1:0-1387 GCA_032565555.1 Streptococcus mitis
TTAAGTCGGTTGATCGTTTCCTGCTAGAACCAGATGCAGTGGCTAAAAAGATTGTCAAGATTATAGGAAAAAACAAACGAGAACTCAATCTACCGATGTTGTTGAACCTAGCCCATAAGTTTTACACCCTCTTTCCAAAGCTAGCTGATAAGTTGGCAGGGGAAACTTTTAATTATAAATAAAAAAGTTGTTCCTAAAATGGAGCAACTTTTTTGATGATTAGAATAAATCCATTCCAGTCTTATTTAATGCATGGCAATGATAAGTGAAGGCGTTGATAAAATTAGAGTAGTATTGCTGATCAATAAATTTTGCGCTTTGAAGATAATTAAATAAATTTTTTGCTAAGGGAATAGCCTCAGGTTTATTCCATCTAAATTGATTGTAAACATGTTCAACTTCTAGGAACATGAGGGGAATAGCCAGGTAGCCTCGTTCGAAGGTCTGAAGTGATTTAATTTTTTTAATAATATCATCAGCCTTTTGATAGTAACCCAGTTCAGAGAAATATTTTACGGAGAAAGTGAGAGCATTTAAAATACGGATGTAGGTGTCAGTATTAGCACTTTCTTTGTACATAAGTAGTAATTGTTTGCTCATATGGTCAATAAGTTCCATAGGAGAATGATTGACGATGACGCGATAAATTTCAAGTTCGATACTATTAAAGACATCCGATTTCATTAAATGATTGATAATGTTTTGAATTCTGGCAACAGTTTCTGGACTCTTTGATATGGTTGGATAATGTCTTAATTTGATTGATTTAAAAATCATCTCTGCTTGAAGTGAATTGTCTTTTAGATAGACATCAAATAATTTTTCGTATTCTTCAATGTAAGTGAGAATATCTTCTTCATGGACCACATGCTTGCCAAATTCAATAGCAGGTAATTCTAAGCAGTCTCCACCTTTATTTGCATAGGCTAGAACAAAATCATTCCATTCCACTCCGATAACAATTAACAGTTTGGCAAAGTTTTCAAGTGAAATTCCTTTGTCTCCTTTTTCAAATTGACTTAGGAACTGTGGTGATACGATATCTGAGGCGGCTTCCTTTAGGCTGAGTCCTCGTGCTTCGCGCAGATACTTAAATGTAGCTCCAAATGGGTATAGATTTTCCATAAATAATCTCCTTACATACTTCTAAAACTATTATACAAAAATTTAGAGAAAAAATAGAGAAAAGAAAACTATAGTTACAAAATATTAGAATTCTATGCTATTTTTGGATTTTTTAAATAACATTGAAACTATAGTTTAAATGCCGAAAAATTTAAATATCTATTATGGTATGATAAGGGAAAGAATGGAAAATAAAGTAAGCTTGTTATACTAGTATAACAAGGATTGACTTACCACTCAATCCTATTCTATCAGTCATTAA
>JAWHFN010000274.1:0-1377 GCA_032565555.1 Streptococcus mitis
AAAAGTTTAAGAAAACGTATGGGGGAAACTCAAGAGGATTTAGCGTACTCTATAGGTTTAGATAGTAAAAGTGCAGTTGCGAATTGGGAAAGTGGAAATAATAGACCATCGCCAGAAAGTTTAAAGAAAATTGCAGCACGTTATAGAGTTACTGTGGATCAATTATTAGAAGATGATTTAAGTACAGAGTTTTCATTATTAAATTATTTAAATAGTGCTGTAGAAGTAAGAAGTTCCGATTTGGCTCATTCATTTATATGTCTGTTCCCTATTGTGACAATCAAAGAAGATGATGATTTGTATCCAAAATTGAAGGATATTAAAGATATTCATAGACATTTTTTTGAATGTGTGAAAAATCAAGATGATGAGAGCTGTATTTACTTGAAGAAAGCTATATTGGATTATACAGAGTTAATAAAGCAATCAGGATGCATATCTGCAATAGCAAATATATTAGGTTTATGTCTTTTTGTGATGATAACGTTAAGGGATTACATAGATTTTGAAGGAATATTTGACCTTTTTGAAATTAGACATAAGACAAAAAGGAAGAAAGAAATAAAACGTTTTATTTCGGAAGATTTATTGAGTAAAAATATAGCTTTCTCTGATAATATGATAACTATCGATTGGGGAGACTATTATAAAGATATTATGGAAGAGATTAAAGTGTTAAAAGGGGATAAACGATTATTTCAATTAGGAGATTATTATCATTGTTTGATTTATATTTTTGATATTGTTGACAATGAACTAAGTACGGAGATCAATCAGCAAATTGGTTTGGCATTACTATCTGATTTATCATTGATGAAAAATAAATTTATTAAAAGAATAGAAAATTATTTTATAAAAGTTGGAAAAGTTCAGTAATGCTGAACGACAAATACGTTGAGAAGGTATATAATTTTTAAAAAGTTAGAAAAGAGGTTTTTCAATGTATTTTTTAATTATGGTCATTATTTTTCTGTGTTTATTATTGCTTATTCTTTCAATAAAAAAAGTAAGAATTAATAATATATTTACTCAATACATTATTGAAAATGGAGGAAGTGAGATTGATATTATAAATAATAAAGATAAGACTTTTTATGAATCTATAAAAGTACTTAACAAAAAATATAAAATTGGAATGATTAATTCTTATATTGTTGTTAGTGCATTAAAGGTACGATAATAGAGAGATAAAAATGAGGGAAGAATAATGCAATTAAGTTTAACAAAATTAAAAGATTGTGCAAATAGTACGTTAAACCATACTATTAAAATATCAAAATCAATAGGTGATAAGTTTTTGGAATCAGAGGAGAAGTGTCTTAAGTTGGTAAACGAGCATCCGAAAGTTGTTGTATTTTTAGGAGCAGTAGTAACAGT
>JAWHFN010000275.1:0-1377 GCA_032565555.1 Streptococcus mitis
AGGATATGTAATTAAGCGCTTTTTGACTTATTTGATTGTTTCCAAAAAGAACTCTGAAAAGTTGATTATGATTCTTTTCTTTGGCATCTTGTTCGGTCAATTATTTGAAAGTCAGATTATGTACTCAACTAACTTTATCAATATTATTTTTTGGTTGATTATTGGTTATGGATTAGTTGTTTGCAAACGTGATGAAGGTATTCGTTATCAGGAAGTAACTGATATTAGAGAGATTCAACAGATGGAACTAGGAATCATGGAATACATTCATGAAACTTGTCAGAAAATTGGTGTCAAATATTTCCTAGCTTATGGCAGTCTTATCGGTGCGGTTCGTCACAAAGGTTTTATTCCTTGGGATGATGACATGGATATCTGTATGTTACGAGAAGATTATGAAAAGTTGCAAGACTATCTTATCGCTAACCCTGATGAACGTTACGAAGTGATGTCTTATAAAAATAATCTCAACTATGTTTATCCCTTTATGAAAGTTCAGGATAATCAAACTTATTTACTAGAAGAAGATGTTCGAATTGATTCCAATATGGGGATTTATGTGGATATTTTCCCTGTAGATGGTTACGAGGATGACTCGGTTTTTAAAGATAAAATGACGAGACTTATAAAAAAACGTCAATTGAGCTGTTATACATTTAAAGGTATTACCAATACTAAAAGTATATTAAATTCTTTAATTCGCTATATATCAGTCATTATCTTCTATTTCACAAATACGAATAAGTATATTAGAGGCATTGATGAGCTTGCTAAATCTAGAAAAGTAGATGATTACGAATTGGTTGACTATCTTATTTATAAAGATATGAATAAACCAGTCTGGAAGCGAGAGTGGTTGAAACAAACTATTACGGGTGTATTCGAAGGTAAGGAATTTATGATTCCAAAAAACTATCATGAAATTCTGACCTCGGACTACGGAGATTATACGCAACTGCCACCAGTTGAGCTAAGGTTCTCTCATCATGATTTTCAATTGTGGAAGACTATTAAGGTATCCCAATGATGTCATAGAAATGAAGAAGCCATTAACTCGATGTAAAAAAGATTAGGAGTGAATAATAGATGTCAGAGAAAATTTTGACTCTTGAAGAAATTAAACAAATTGAATTAGATATTTTAAACTATTTGCATGAATTGTGTGAGGAGCATGAAATCAAGTATTTTATTGATTTTGGAACCTTGCTAGGAGCTGTACGCCATAAAGGTTTTATTCCTTGGGATGATGATACCGACATTTCTTTGGCTCGAGATGAATTTGAAAAGCTCTATGAGATATTAAAAAATGAAAAACATCCCTACTACAGATTAATTTCATATAGAGAAACAAAAGGATACCCTTATACATATATGAGA
>JAWHFN010000276.1:0-1361 GCA_032565555.1 Streptococcus mitis
CCTAAAAAAGACACCCAAAATCATCTCTCTAGTCAAGGAGTGGAATCCTGCTATTCATCTGATTGGTTTCAAACTGCTGGTTGATGTTAACGAAGACTATCTTGTTGACATTGCCCGAAAAAGTCTCATCAAAAACCAAGCAGACTTGATTATCGCAAATGACCTGTCTCAAATTTCAGCAGATCAACATCGTGCAATCTTTGTTGAGAAAGATCAGTTTCAAACAGTCCAGACTAAAGAAGAAATTGCAGAACTCCTCCTTGAAAAAATTCAAGCCTATCATTCATAGAAAGGAAAGCTATGGCAAACATTCTCTTGGCTGTAACGGGGTCTATCGCCTCTTACAAGTCGGCAGATTTAGTCAGTTCGCTAAAAAAACAAGGTCATCAAGTCACTGTCTTAATGACCCAGGCTGCTACAGAGTTTATCCAACCTTTGACACTACAGGTACTCTCACAGAATTCCGTCCACTTGGACGTCATGAAGGAACCCTATCCTGATCAAGTCAATCATATCGAACTTGGAAAAGAAACGGATCTATTCATCGTGGCCCCAGCAACTGCTAACACTATTGCAAAACTAGCCCACGGCTTTGCGGACAACATGGTGACCAGTACGGCTCTAGCCTTGCCAAGTCATATCCCAAAACTCATCGCACCAGCAATGAATACAAAAATGTATGACCATCCGGCAACTCAGGCTAATCTGAAAACATTAAAAAGCTACGGCTATCAACTGATCGCTCCTAAGGAATCCCTACTAGCTTGTGGCGACCATGGACGAGGAGCTTTAGCCGACCTCACAATTATTTTAGAAAGAATAAAGGAAACTCTCGATGAAAAAACGCTCTAATATTGCACCCATTGCTATCTTTTTTGCAACTATGCTCGTGATACACTTTCTGAGCTCACTTATCTTTAACCTTTTTCCATTCCCAATCAAACCGACCATTGTTCATATTCCTGTCATTATTGCCAGCATTATTTACGGTCCACGCGTTGGGGTTACACTTGGATTTTTAATGGGACTACTTAGCTTGACAGTTAACACGATTACAATTCTACCGACAAGCTACCTCTTCTCACCTTTTGTACCAAACGGAAACATCTACTCAGCTATCATTGCCATCGTTCCACGTATTTTGATTGGTTTGACTCCTTATCTAGTCTATAAACTGATGAAAAACAAGACAGGTCTGATTCTAGCTGGTGCCCTTGGTTCACTTACCAATACAGTCTTTGTACTTGGTGGAATTTTCTACCTTTTTGGAAATGTCTTTGATGGTAATATCCAAAAACTCCTAGCAACTGTTATCTCAACAAATTCGATTGCTGAATTAGTTATTTCCGCAGTTCTAACCC
>JAWHFN010000277.1:0-1346 GCA_032565555.1 Streptococcus mitis
GCATTTTTTCCATTAGGAGTAACTCCCCTTAACAAGATAATATGTTCCAAAGTAGTTCCTTTCTTTTGGGGCTGATTTAGCCATTAAATAATTCAGATTTAGATTGGATTTGATCCCGCCACCCAACCAGTGCAGAGGGCAGAAGTGATGTTAAAGCCACCCGTATGAGCATTGATATCCAGTACCTCACCAGCAAAGTGGAGGCCAGGGGCCAGCTTACTTTCTAGAGTTTTAGGATTGATTTCCTTAAGACTGACACCACCCTTGGTAACAAAGGATTTAGCTAAGGACATTTTACCAGTCACAGGGATTTTAAGTTCCTTGATGGACTGGAGAAGTTGTTCTCGTTCCTTTTCAGTCAGTTGTTTGACTTTGTCAGGATAGCCTTGCGCAAAAAATTCTGCCAAACGTTCTGGCAACAAGGTTCTTAAAGCATTTTTCAAGGATTTTTCCCGATTTTCTTCTAGAAATGCAGCCAAGTCCTTCTCAGAAAGTTGAGGCAAAACATCTAGCGAGAGAACCTCCCCACCCTTGACAAAACTAGACATACGCAGGGCAGCAGGGCCTGACAAACCAAAGTGGGTAAAGAGTAAATCGTGAGTGATGACATGCTTGCCATAACTTAGGGTCACATCATCCAGAGAAATCCCTTGTAAGGCCTTATGTGGAAAATCTGTCAACAAAGGACTTTCAGCGGCCTCGAGATCGGTAATGGTGTGCTTAAAATGACGGGCAATCTCATGTCCAAAACCAGTCGAACCAGTGGAAGGGTAGGATTTTCCACCAGTTGTGACAATCAATTTATCACAAGTGAAGCTTTGGTCAGCTGATTTAAGAACAAATTGGTCATCCACCTTTTTAACCGAAACAATCTCTGTTTGAGTAGCAACTTGACCACCTAGCTCAGTGATTTTCTTTTCCAAGGCTTCGATAATGGTCCGAGACTTGTCACTAGCAGGAAAGACGCGCCCGTGGTCTTCGACCTTAAGTTTAACCCCATTTTCCGTAAAAAAGTTGATGATATCATGGTTATCAAACTGGGAGAAGACACTGTAAAGAAAGCGCCCGTTTCCAGGGATGCCAGCTAGTAGGTCATCCAAGCTACCATTGTTGGTCACATTGCAACGTCCCCCACCAGTCCCAGCTAATTTTTTTCCAAGTTTCCGATTTTTTTCGATAAGGAGGGTTTTCTGTCCATAAAAGCTACTGGAAATCGTAGCCATCATACCAGCAGGACCTCCACCGATGACAATAGTATCAAAATGTTTCATAGCTCTATTGTACCATAAAAAAACAAGAGATGATGGTCACCTCTTGTCAAGAATGGAATTAATCAATTTCATATC
>JAWHFN010000278.1:0-1328 GCA_032565555.1 Streptococcus mitis
ACAAAAGTGAGTTCCTCGTCCGCCTAGTTGGATTTTTTCAATGATGGTGCCACAGCGTACACATTCTTGACCAGCCTTGTCATAGACCTGATGAAAATCCTGCATGGTTCCATCTTCACCAAAAGCGTTGGTATAGGTCCGAATGGTGGAACCACCTTTTTCAACAGCCTGTCCCAAAACAGCAATGGTCTGGTCATGAATGGCAGTAGCTTCTTCTGCTGTCAAAGTCTGGGAAGGTCTGGCTGGATGAACCTGAGCTCGCCAGAGAACCTCATCCACATAAATATTGCCAAGGCCAGCTACCAAAGTCTGGTCTAGGAGATGGGATTTGATAGGCTTTTTGGACTTGGCTAGGGCAGCTTGAAAGACCTGCAAATCAAAGTCTTGCTCGCTTGGTTCAGGACCTAATTTTTTAGAAATAAAGTAGGCTTCCAAAAGGTCGGGTGCCAATAGTTCCATAGTACCAAACTTGCGCACATCCTCATAAACAAGCGTTCCACCGTCCTCAAACTGGAAGAAAACATGGGCATGCTTGCGTTCAGGAACCTGGTCCGGATAATAAAAATACTTGCCCTCCATCCGCAGATGGGAAATCAAGACCTTGTCTGTCAGGTAGAAAAGCAAATATTTGCCACGACGTCCCATTGACTCAACAACTTGACCAGACACTTCCTTTCGAAACTCGTCCAAATCCATCTTAATCATCTTGGGATAGCGAATATCAATGCTAGAAATCTTCTTACCCAGAATCAATTTTTCTAAACCACGACGAACCGTTTCAACCTCTGGTAATTCAGGCATAAGTCCTCCTTCTGTAAAAACAAGAAGCAGGCATGAGCCCACCTCTACTTAGTATTCTTTTTCATTATAGCCAAAGTCAGCCAAATCTAGCTTTTTATCGCGCCAGTTTTTCTTGACCTTGACCCAGGTTTCTAGGAAGACCTTATCTCCTAGCATGAGTTCGATATCACGACGGGCCATACTACCGATTTTCTTAAGCATAGCGCCACCTTTACCAATGATAATCCCTTTTTGGCTATCGCGCTCGACCATAATAGTTGCACGAATATGAACCTTGTCTGTTTCTTCGTCTCGCTTCATAGAATCCACAACTACTGCGACAGAGTGCGGAATCTCTTCACGAGTTAGGTGCAAGACTTTCTCGCGAACCATTTCTGAAACCAAGAAACGCTCTGGATGGTCTGTGATTTGATCAGACGGGAAATATTGGAAACCTTCATCTAGATTTTCACTCAAAATATCCACTAGACGAGAGACGTTATTTCCTTGAAGGGCTGAGATTGGTACAATTTCCTTAAAGTCCATTT
>JAWHFN010000279.1:0-1313 GCA_032565555.1 Streptococcus mitis
CCTGAGATCACGGAAGAAGGAGCAGAACTGATTGACGCTACTGGTCTTGTGGTTGCGCCTGGCTTGGTCGATATTCATGTGCATTTCCGTGAACCTGGTCAGACCCACAAGGAAGATATCCATACGGGTGCCCTAGCAGCCGCTGCAGGTGGTTTTACAACGGTTGTCATGATGGCTAATACTAGTCCAACCATTTCAGACGTGGAGACTTTGCAAGAAGTTCTGGATTCAGCTGCTAAGGAAAAGATTAATGTTAAGACGGTTGCGACCATTACTAAAAACTTTAATGGGCAAGATTTGACTGACTTTAAGGCCCTTTTAGCAGCTGGTGCGGTTGGTTTCTCAGACGACGGTATCCCACTTGAAAGTAGTAAAGTTGTCAAGGAAGCCATGGAAGAAGCCAAAAAGCTTAATACCTTTATTAGTCTTCATGAGGAAGATCCAGGTTTGAACGGTATTCTTGGCTTTAATGAAAATATTGCTAAAGAGCATTTCCATATCTGCGGTGCGACTGGGGTGGCTGAGTATGCTATGATGGCGCGTGATGTCATGATTGCCTATGCAACTAAGGCTCGTGTCCATATTCAGCATTTGTCTAAGGAAGAAAGTGTTAAAGTAGTGGAGTTTGCTCAAGGATTGGGAGCGCAAGTCACAGCAGAAGTAGCGCCACAGCATTTCTCTAAGACAGAAGCACTTCTTTTGACTCAAGGTAGCAATGCTAAGATGAATCCTCCACTTCGTTTGGAATCAGACCGTCGTGCTGTTATTGAAGGTCTTAAATCAGGCGTCATCACAGTTATCGCGACTGATCACGCGCCTCACCATGCAGATGAGAAAAACGTTGAGGATATTACCAAAGCGCCATCTGGTATGACTGGTTTGGAAACATCTCTTTCTCTCGGTTTAACTTATTTGGTGGAAGCTGGTGAGTTAAGCTTGATGGAATTACTTGAAAAAATGACATACAACCCATCCAAGCTTTACAACTTTGAAGCAGGTTACTTGGCTGAGAATGGTCCAGCGGACATCACTATTTTTGATGCTAAGGCTGACCGCCTTGTGGACTCCCATTTTGCTTCGAAAGCAGCTAATTCACCATTCATTGGTGAAAGCTTAAAAGGGCAGGTTAAATATACCATCTGTAAGGGACAAATTGTCTATCAAAACTAGGTGGGAGTCTGCTCTATAAACTAGAAAAATAGAGAGACTATATGTATCAAACCCATCATTTTAAAGACAAATTTATCTTATTTTTAAAGATATTTTTCCCTATCCTGATTTATCAATTTGCAAATTATTCTGCCTCCTTTGTT
>JAWHFN010000280.1:0-1312 GCA_032565555.1 Streptococcus mitis
AGCCCCTCTTTTTCATATCTATGTAATAGGCTCTGAAATGAATTTTGTGAAAATAGTGTTATCTATTTTGGGAATTATATTTGTTTGTATTTTAACTATTGCTCGAATTTATAGAAGATTTTTCTATAATTCACTAGAATAGTATGGGTTAGTTAATCAATTGGAACTATTATTTTTGTTATACTTTACCACTTTTAAGTTTTTACATTAAACAACCGAATGAAGTGAAAGTTGTTTATCCTAGAAAGGAAAACCTCAAATTGTCTTACAAATTTCTACTTTTCGACCTTGACCACACTCTTCTTGATTTTGATGCTGCTGAGGATGTGGCTTTAACGCAACTTCTAAAAGAAGAAGGGGTTACAGATATTCAGGCTTATAAAAACTATTACGTTCCCATGAACAAGGCTCTCTGGAAGGACTTAGAGCAAAAGAAAATCAGTAAACCAGAGCTGGTTAACACGCGCTTTTCTCGTTTATTTGCTCATTTTGGACAGGAAAAAGACGGTAGTTTTCTAGCCCAACGTTACCAATTTTACCTTGCCCAGCAGGGGCAAACTTTTTCAGGCGCTCATGAATTCTTGGATAACCTTATCGAGAGAGATTATGAGCTGTATGCTGCGACAAATGGTATTACTGCCATTCAGACAGGACGTTTGGCTCAATCGGGTCTAGCGCCATATTTCAATCAAGTCTTTATCTCAGAACAGTTGCAAACACAAAAGCCTGATGCTCTCTTTTATGAAAAGATTGGCCAACAGATTGCAGGTTTTAGTAAAGAAAAGACGCTGATGATTGGAGATTCCCTAACCGCCGACATTCGAGGTGGCAATAATGCTGGGATTGACACGATTTGGTACAACCCTCATCACCTCGAAAATCACATACAAGCCCAGCCGACTTACGAAGTCCATTCTTACAAAGACTTGCTGGATTGTTTAGATAAACTGTAAAAAGTGGTTTAGAAAGCCACTTTTTGCTATAATAGAGGCAGTAAAAACGAAGGAGTCGGCTATGGAACACTCGTCTTGGCATGCTTTGATTAAGGAGCAATTACCTGAGGGTTATTTCGGGAAAATCAATCAGTTTATGAATCAGGTCTATGCTCAGGGGACTATTTATCCACCCAAGGAAAAGGTTTTTCAGGCTCTCTTGACAACACCGCTTGAAGAAGTTAAGGTGGTGATTCTAGGGCAAGATCCCTATCACGGGCCAGGTCAAGCGCAGGGCTTGAGTTTTTCTGTACCTGACTCTATCCCAGCTCCGCCATCTTTGCAAAATATCTTGAAAGAATTGTCAGATGATATCGGGG
>JAWHFN010000281.1:0-1298 GCA_032565555.1 Streptococcus mitis
GACAAGTCTGGAGAGATAGAAGTAGATCGTCAAGTATTAACAGCTCTTAGTCCAAGTTTTTGTCAGGCCAAACTTTGCCTTCAGGAAGCCAATTTGCAACAAGCCTTTATCTACTTCAAAACGACTCACCGACCGCATTTGAGCATAGGGGAGCAAGAGATCATTTACCATAATAAGTCTGGAGAACTTCTTGAAACCTCTATCGGAAATTTGGTTCTGAAAATTTCTGGGAAACTCTACACACCGCCTATCCGACTGGGAATCTTGCCAGGAATTTACCGTCAGCTCTTGCTGGAAACAGGACAGGTAGAAGAGAGAGTCTTGACTTTAAAAGACTTAGCCCGAGCAGAAGCTATTTACGGCTGTAATGCAGTCAGGGGCTTGTATGAGTTGTCAGTAAGGGAGAACTAAATGAAATTAATATTTTTACATGGCCTAGGTCAGTCAGCAGATAGTTGGAAAGAAGTTCGGAATCTACTGACAGATTATCCTTCTGAGGCTATTGAGTTATTTCCTTCTGGAGTTAGCAACTATCAACAAGCTAAAGAGCGAGTTTATCAGCATCTAGCTCAAGAGACAGAACCTTTTATTTTGGTTGGATTGTCCTTAGGTGCTGCCCTGGCATTAGAACTATCTAGTTACGATTTATCAAATCTCCGAGCTTTGGTTCTATCAGGATGTCCACTTAAACTGTCTGGTAATATCCTATTTTATCTTCAGTTGATGATTTTTAAACTACTTCCCAAAAAAGTATTTGAAAAACAGGGAGCAGACAAGGCTTTTATGGTCGGAGTTTCTGAGGAATTGAAGACACTTGATTTAACTGATATATCAAGAACTTGTCCTTATCCAACCTTACTAATTTGTGGCAGCAAAGATAAACCGAATCTTAGTTCTATGAGAAGTCTTCATAAACTAATATCAGAATCTCAATTTCAGATTATACCAGATGGTCCTCATGTCTTGAATGAAGCTAAACCAAAGGAGTTTGTAGAAAATACCAGAAGTTTCCTTGAATTGCTGAAATAAGTTTGATAAAATAATATTGAAAACGATATCATAATTATGGGAGAAAGAAATGAACAAACGTCTATTTTTAAAAATGAGTCTGGCTACCCTGCCAGCTTTAGCCTTGTTTTCACAACCTGTGTTAGCAGAAGAAAACGTTCATTTTTCTAGTTGTAAGGAAGCTTGGGCGAATGGATACTCGGATATTCACGAGGGAGAACCAGGATATTCTGCCAAGTTAGACCGAGACCATGATGGTGTAGCTTGTGAATTGAAGAATGCTCCTAAGG
>JAWHFN010000282.1:0-1287 GCA_032565555.1 Streptococcus mitis
AAAGCTGAGATAAAACCGTTTTTATCTGAAAGTTTTTCCAAAGATTTGCGTTTCTGTTCTGTAAGTACCATTTTTATACCTCTTTTACTCCAATTTGTGAGTTTAGTGTTTCGTAATTAGTCATATTCACATGCCCTGTCATTGTTTCTTGAGCATTTAACATACCCAATGTCATCGCATGTTTTAATAAGTCAGCGTCACTTTTTTTACTATTTAAAGCTGATGCAATACCAGCTACCGTTGAGTCCCCTGATCCGACTGGATTAACAACTGGGATATCAGGAATATCTACCTTATAGAAAACATCACCATGTTTTGCAAAGGCACCGTTTCGACCTAATGAGACCACTATCCATTCGATACCACTAAAAAGTGACTCTTTAAGAACGTCTTTGAGTTCTTCAATATCTTTTGTTACTTCTTTTCCAAGCAACTGTGAAAGTTCCTCATTATTAGGTTTGATGGCAGTAGGTTTAGCCGACGATTTTAGAACTGTTTCAAGAGGTGCACCTGAACAATCCAAAACGACTGCTACTCCTTCATCCGAAGCAAGTTGGATAAGTTTTTCATAATAATCGTTGGGAAGTCCTGAAGGCAAACTTCCTGAAATTGTGACAACTTCTGATTGCTTAATAAGATTGCTATAGTGGTCAAGAAAGCCTTCTGCTTCTTCATGAGAAATTGTTGGTCCTTGTTCCAAAATTTCTGTTTGGTTACCCTCGTGTAAGATAGCAATACAGTTTCTAGTGTTTCCTGAGATTTTATAAAAAGCTGGACTAACAGGAGATTGTTCTAATTCGCTTTCAATAAATTCACCAATTTTACCACCTAAGAAACCTGTAGCAGTAACTTTATCACCAGATTCATACAAGACTCTAGTAACATTTAAGCCTTTTCCACCAGCTGTCTTACTAACATCTTTCACCCTATTCACTGTATCAATTTTCAATGTTTCTAGAGGATAAGAGATGTCTACTGAAGGATTTAGTGTGACTGTCAGAATCATTGGTTATACCTTAATCGTGGTAATCACCACGGTCCCATTTTTCAAGGAATTCTGTAAAGAATTCCTCATCTGCTTGATGTGCATTATGTGTTTCAACGTGTTCGATTTTTGCAATCAATTTTTTATTTTCTTCTGTTGGTTTGTACTCAGCTTCAATGAAAGCTTCAATGATGTCATTCATAAGAAGACCACCAGTAATCATTCCACCAAAACCGATAACATTCGCATTAAGTTCTTCCTTAGCATATAGAGCTGACGTCATATCACGAACCAACGCTGAG
>JAWHFN010000283.1:0-1282 GCA_032565555.1 Streptococcus mitis
AATGATGCTGATCTTAGAGAATTGGTCGCTAGGTTGTGTGAAGCGGAATTGATTCGTCAAGAACTTCAGACATCTTGTGTTCTGTGGGGGGGAGCTCAGGAAGCTGCTGACGGTGGTCTCGATGTCCGAGTTGTCGATGCTATCCCTTTACTAAAGCCGGGCTTTGTAAGTCGTGAAAATACTGGCTTTCAAGTAAAGAAAAACAGTATGAGTAAGGCGGCTTGCAAAAATTAAATGCTTGATAGAGGAACGCTAAAAACTGTTATAGCGGATCTCGCAGAAAAAAAAGGCGCTTATATAATCGTTAGTGGCAAAGATGATTGTTCTGACAAAATGCTATCAGAACGCCTTCTGGGAATGAAATCTGCGCTCGAAGGTTTACCAGATAGCGAAGAGCTTCTCCTTGACTTTTATGGTAGGGATCGGATTAGCGCATGGTTGAGACAATTTCCCGAGGTTGCCTTGTGGATCCGCTCAAGACTAGGCAAGCCATTATCCGGATGGCGACCGTTTGGGAGATGGGCTTCCACCCCAGTCGATAAAGATGATGAGTTTTTGCTTGACGAACACCCTTGCGTCATCGATATGAATTCACATCACAAAGAGCCTTCAGCGATTTCGGATGGAATCAGGCTTGTGCGTGAAAGATTACAAAGATCTGGCTCGGCGGTAAGAATAACTGGTCTATCAGGAGTTGGAAAAACACGCTTTGCTCAGGCTCTTTTTGAAAGTGATGTATGCGATAACTCGCTACCGAGAGCGAATGTAATATATGCGGATCTTGGTGATGAATTAACTCCAACAGCATCTGAGCTTGTCTCATACTTGGTAGCTAATGATTTTTCAAGCTATTTAGTATTGGATAACTGCCCACCAGATGTTCATAGACAACTGCAAAATCAGATTTCGTCAAATCAAGCAAAATTGAGTCTTCTCACTATCGAATATGATATTTCGGATGATCGCCCAGAAGACACAGAAGTAATACACATCGAACCATCAAGCGAACAGACCGTCTCAAAAATTATCCAAAAGAGATTTCCATCTCTAGGGCGCGTTAATTCCGATAAAGTTGCAGAGTTTTCCGGAGGGAATGCACGTGTTGCGATCGCATTGGCGAGTCGAGTGGGTCCAGATGAGACCTTGACAAATTTTTCTGATGAGGACTTGTTCCAGAGGCTCTTCAATCAAAGAAAAGGTACAACCGAAAGCTTGCTTGAAAGCGCAGAGATCCTATCCTTAGTTTATTCGTTCAATATTTCCCCGAAAGAGTACAATGATG
>JAWHFN010000284.1:0-1267 GCA_032565555.1 Streptococcus mitis
TGATATTCAATGAGGGCAAGAATAGATTATCTATATTTGATATAACTAAGCAAGGCGAATCTCTACAATGATATTTATAGGAGCAGATAAATGGCTGATATTGATTCTCGATACAAACTAAGCGGGTCTTTAAACCCCAGTTCGCTTCCCATACTTGCTGCTGACATTCTTAAATGGTCTCTTGGTCATACTAAGGTTCGCATTCTTGATGGCCCTGGCGATGGTAGAAGAGATATACTTTCAATAACTCCTGAAGGTATACCGCATTTAACCCAATGCAAACACCACTCTGACGACACAAAATCTGTTAGCTCACGAGAAACAGATGAAATTGTTATAGCTTTGGCAAAGTTTGGAGTTAAGTCTGCTTTATTTTTTACGAATGGCCGCATTTCTCCACAGGGAAAGCGTGAATACATTGATAATTTTCCAGGTTATTCTCTGGACTATATTGACGGCGACTTAATGTTGCAATATGTTGAAGAAAGCCCGTTACTATCGCGAATGTGGCTCCATGATTCTACCTTGGGAATGATCACCCATCGCTTGCTTATCCCCTTCATCATTAGGAATGTAAGTGACGATAGCACTGTAAAATTAAATGCAAATCAATATAAAGATATTTCTAGCTATTGGGGACCACGTGAATTATTTGAACCATTCCGAGCATCAATTAAGTCTGGAGGCATTGGTGATTTGTCGGCTAATTCGATTAGCGGAGAGCGTAGACTATCCCTGACAGAACTACCTAGTGCTATTGCTGATATGAAACAGAATGTATTGCAAACATTGAAGGGAACTTATTCTGGAGTGACTGTAAGATTTGGTAAACCCGCTTTGATTAACCCCAAATCTAATAATGAGGACGACAATATTTGGATAGGAGGGATTGAGCCAGAGAGTTACATCATAAATTTTAATGGGGAGATAAAGACTGAAAAGGAATGGCTTCTTCCTGAACTGGGAGAGGACTGGCAATTCCCTGATAATATTTCAGTAGCTGAAGTTGAGTGGGCCGGTTGGTTTTCAGAAAATCATGATGCATTCTTGATGTACGAACTCCTATGGCCTTATGTCACTGGAAGCAATCACCTAGTTGATGTTTATGAGCATTCTGAACGAGAGGCCGTTAATCAATCACTTTTTGCCGCTGTAAATGACGAACAACTTGAATTGATACTTCAAGCTCTTGTTCCTCAACCTGATTGGTTTGAAAGCCTGGGAGGGGAAACTGTTCTAGGATGGCTACATCCTTTTTTGTGTCATA
>JAWHFN010000285.1:0-1267 GCA_032565555.1 Streptococcus mitis
TATGACCCGCTTTTTTCAGCGTTTGGATGATGAGTTTCTTTTGATGAGGGGAAACACGTCCGAAAATAGCTGTCTCCTCAGCCATAGCAACCAATTCCTCATCCGTGATTTTCGAGCAATCTACATAGCTGTGGTAGTCCGCAAAACCAGCCTTCTGAGCAATGCTGGATACAGTGACTGGATTGTCACCAGAGATAATCTTGAGTCCCACTTCCTGGGAACGGAGATAGTCTAGCGTCTCAGCTGCTCCTTCTCGAATCGGATCCAAGATTTCCAGCAAGGCCAGGGCCTGAATATCAGATGGTTTCTGTGATTTGTGGTTGTCTAGTTTTTCCTGACTGACTGCCAAGACCAAGACACGTGACCCTCTCTCCAAGGCCTTTCTGGCTTCTGGGACTTCAGAGTCCAGCAACATCTCAGGCGCACCTAAGAAAACTGTCCCCAGACCTTCCAATTCCATGGCTCCCCACTTGCGGTCGCTTGAGAAAGGAAGATTCGAAAGCATAGGGTAGGCTACCTGACCTTGGAAACGTTGGCGAATAGCTTGGGCTGTTGGATTCTTATCCTCACTATGGGCCATATAACTAGTCAAAATGCTGGCAATAGCCTCATCACCATAAGTTTCCGTCAGCGGAATAACAGCCTCCACCTGCATCTTTCCTTGGGTAATGGTGCCCGTCTTGTCCAGACAGAGCATATCCACACGCGCCAGAGTTTCAACAGAGTACATCTCCTGCACCAAGACCTTTTTCAAGCCCAGCTTAATCACCGCAGTCAAGAGCGAAGTGATGGTCAAAAGGGCGATTCCTTTAGGTAACATCCCCAAAAGGGCTGTCGATGAATTTACAACGGATGACTTGAGAGGTAGGCCTTTTAAAAGCAAAGCTTCTAGCAAGAGAGCCAGACCAAAGGGAATGATAATCTTCCCCGTAAAACCAGCTAGCTTGTCCAGCGATTTCATGATACGGGAGTTGATCGGTTTCACAGTTTTGGCTTCCAGCATGAGTTTGGCAGCATAGTTGTCAGCACCGACATGGTGGACTTGAGCCAAAACTGACCCACTTGCTAGGAAGCTTCCTGACAAAAGCAAGGCGTCAACTTCCTTTTGCACCAAATCACTTTCCCCCGTCAACATGGCTTCATTGACTTCCGCAAAGCCTTCCAAAACCAAGGCATCACTGGGAATCTGCTCCCCAGCAGACAAACGAATGACGTCTCCTAGCACCAATTCTTCAGGATTGAGGGCAACTTCCTGTCCATCACGAAT
>JAWHFN010000286.1:0-1250 GCA_032565555.1 Streptococcus mitis
GAATTAGCAGCCGCTAAAGCTCATCTGGCTGGTAAAAATACGCAACCGAGCCAGTTAAGCTATTCTTCAACAGCTAGTGATAATACTAATCAAGCTATAGAGAAAGAATCAACTAGCAAGCCAGAAAGCAAAGTTGAAAATCTCCAAAGTCTATTGAAAGAACTCTATGATTCGCCTAGTGACCAACGTTACAGTGAATCAGATGGATTAGTCTTTGACCCTGCTAAGATTATCAGTCGTACACCAAATGGAGTTGCGATTCCGCATGGCGACCATTATCATTTTATTCCTTACAGCAAGCTCTCTCCTTTAGAAGAAAAGATTGCTAGAATGGTGCCTATCGGTGGAACTGATTCTACGGTCTCTACAAATGAAAAACATCATGAAGTAGCGTCTAGTCTAGGAAGTCTTCCAAGTAATCCATCTATATTGAATAATGCTTCTTCAACGTTAAATAAGGAAATTCCTTCAACATCTGATGGCTATATCTTTAATCCAAAAGATATTGTCGAAGAAACAGCTACAGCTTATATCGTCAGACATGGTGATCATTTCCATTACATTCCTAAGTCGAATCAAATTGGTCAACCGACTCTTCCAAATAATGGTCTAACAACACCTTCGCCATCTCTTCCAATCAATCCAGGAACTTCACATGAGGAACATGAAGAAGATGGGCACGGTTTTGATGCCAATCGTATTATTGCTGAAGATGAAGCAGGATTTATCATGAGTCATGGTGACCACAATCATTACTTCTTCAAGAAGGATTTGACTGCTGATCAAATCAAGGCAGCGCAAGACCACTTGAAAGAGGCAAATACAGCAACACCAAATCCAGCTCATGATAACGATCACGATGAAGATCATCATGGACACCATCATGATGAAGACCATGATCACGGTTTTGATGCCAATCGTGTCATCAGTGAGGATGAACAAGGCTTTGTCATGAGTCACGGAGACCACAATCATTACTTCTTCAAGAAGGATTTGACATCAGAGCAAATTAAGGCAGCTCAAGATCATCTGAAAACACATCATGATGCAGAGCCTGTAAAACCTCTTGCTAAAACGGTAGAGTCTTTCTCAAGAGATGCTAGTGATGAAGAAAAGATTGCTTATATCTCTAAAACTTATGGCGTTCCACTTGAAGCTATTAGAATTTCAAACGGATTCTTTGTTTTTGGAAATCCAGACCAAGCCTACGATCCAACTCATATCCATCCCTATGCTGTTCGTAAAGAACA
>JAWHFN010000287.1:0-1237 GCA_032565555.1 Streptococcus mitis
ATAAAGAAAAAATAAAAAAAAGACTTGATAAAAATAGAGATATTGCTAGAGAGGTTTTTGACACTCTTCCGGAGGATTATTACGAACAATTATTGACGTTCTTTACAGAAAGTCCAAGATCTTTTAAGGATATAGGACTTGGCTTTTTAGGTCCGATGCATTCTATCCTTGAAGACTGTGTCGAGGAGTTAGAGGATGATTTTGATATTGCAATTGATGAGGCGCTCCTTCATGATACTTTAGTCTTATTTTTCTGGGATGTAATGGATGAAAAGGCAGCACTTGGTAATAACATCAGTGATGATATAAGAAGAAATCTTCCCGGGAGAAGCAAGACTCAGAGCTTTGGAATCAGTTCAGATTTTATTAATTCTATTGATAAGCGGTTTATTACAAAGCTCAAAGAAAGTTTAAAACTTGATGATAAACAAGCTGAAGATTTTCTGAATATTATTAAGACATATTTCTTTGATTATGGAAATAACCAAAGGTATTATATTAAGCTTGATAAGGTGAAAATTGAGTTAGCTGGTAATGATTTCCACTGGTATCGTTGTGAGAAATGTGGAAAG
The DNA here is from genome assembly GCA_032565555.1 of Streptococcus mitis. Lineage (GTDB taxonomy): Bacteria > Bacillota > Bacilli > Lactobacillales > Streptococcaceae > Streptococcus > Streptococcus mitis_DM. The sequence goes on from JAWHFN010000287.1 coordinate 573, forward strand.
ATATCTCCATATAAGTTAGGTGTATACTGTGGAGCTTGTTTTGATTCTAAAAATCTCCATATTATTACCAATAGTGATTTATCTAGATTTGATTTTTGGCGTAAACCTGTGTTGTCTTCGTTGAATGAAGGTGCGAGGATTCATACGATAAATACAGAGGAACATACTGCCCAATTATCTCACAAAGAAACAACAAGTGACATTTTAAGTAAAACAGAAGATTACGAAATTCGATTTCAAGATATTGATGTTGGAGAAAATGGCGAAGCTGCTATTGATGTATTAAGTTGTACAACTACTATGGAAGTCGGGATTGATATTGGTTCTTTAACTGCTGTTGGTCTTAGAAATATTCCTCCAATGCGTGAAAATTATCAACAAAGGGCGGGCCGTGCAGGTCGTAAAAATGCTGGAATTTCAACAATTGTAACATATGCTTTTGGAGGAGTTCATGATAGCCATTATTTCAAACATCCTGATGAGATGATTTCTGGACAGCCAAGAAAGCCCTGGATCGATAGGGACAACCCTAAAATCAAACAACGTCACTATAATATGAAAGCACTAAATTCATTTATGGCATCTGAAACGATGAAAAACCAATATGATAGTATTGTTAAAGTTGGTATAGTAACGTTTTGTAAAAAATTTGGAGATGCATTTAT
>JAWHFN010000288.1:0-1233 GCA_032565555.1 Streptococcus mitis
GTCCTCTCCTAATTTACCTATGTCGAAGCGTAAGTGATCGAACAATCCTGCCTTATAAAGTTTACCCCAAGCAGATATCAAAGCAAAACTCTTCATTTCTTGAGATTCATATAAGTTCTCAAAGATAGAAACATTGTCATACACTTTCTCATAATAGGAGTCTCCCAATATATGAAAGTAGAACATTCCTTCGCTTTCGTTGAAAGAATAGTAATTCCCAACTGCAATATCAGCCTGGTATTCCACTATTTTTTGGTATAGAGTTTCGACGTAATCCTGCTCAATCCAATCATCCGAGTCTACAAAAGTCACATAATCTCCGGACATATTTTCCAGACCGGTGTTTCGTGCAGCAGACAAGCCAGCATTTTCTTGTTCTATATAGATAATTCGATGATCGATTTCTGCAAATTCTTTACAAATTGCGCCCGAACTATCTGTAGAACCATCATTGACAACAATAATTTCAATATTTTTATATGTTTGTTTTATTACACTATCCAAACACTTATCTAGGTAATGTTCAACATTATAAACTGGTACAATTACTGTAATTTTTTCGGTCATGAAGCCTCTCTCCTTTCCTAATATTATAACATTTTTCACCCTATTTTTCAGCCTCTATTCACTTTTAGTATCAAAAAAATCCCCTGGATGATTTTTCATCCAAGGGATTCTTCATAAATCGAAATAACAATACTTTCTATGTATTTTTTATCCGATTATTCTTCATCATCACGTTTACGGCGTTTCGCAAACAGACCTAAACCAGTCACAGCTGCCAAAGCTCCAAGGAGTAGAGATGATTTGGAAGCTTCTGTACCTGTATTTGGCAATTGCTGTCTTGACTTACCTGCTGATTCTGATGATGTTTCAGAAGATAATGTATCTGCTGATGCTGATACGCTGGCTGATTCTGACGCACTTGTTGATGCTGGTTCAGACGCTGATGTGCTTGCTGATGCCGATACACTTGTTGACGTTGATTCAGAAGCACTTGTACTTGCTGATGCCGATGCACTTGTTGACGTTGATTCAGAAGGTGATGTGCTTGGTTTCGTTACATCTTTTTCTGTCTTAGTCAAGTCTGCACCTGGGATAACAGCTGTCTTACCTGATGGGGTTGTAACTGTAGCGTTACCCTTGTTATCTACTACTACTGTAGAGCCTGGGTTGACTGCTTTGACCTTGTCCTCAATCACTTTCTTCTCTTCTGGAGTTAAAGCATTTGGA
>JAWHFN010000289.1:0-1208 GCA_032565555.1 Streptococcus mitis
TATGGTGGTTTTACTGGTATCACACGTTCAAATCCAATCACTTCCACGACAAACCAAGCCAATGCTATAATTACCTTAACAGGTACTCTGGATAAAAGATTGAGAAGTGGGGACTCTACTGAACGTAAACTCGTAGCTACGGATAACCAGGACACATCAAATAAAACTGATAGTAATGAAGGTTATGTCAAGTTTGTTGTTAAGGATCAAACGGATAAGTATAATGCAGCTGCGAAAGCGAATACCATTTATACCTATGCTGGAGAAACAGCAGCAGATTTGAGAAATGCAGCTAATTTTGTTCAACTTGAAGGTGGACAAGCTTTACCAGCAGATGCAACGGTTGCCTGGAAGACTGCTATTGATAATTCGACTGCTGGAACAAAGAGTGCTGTTGCACGTGTCACATATTCGGATGGTTCGTTTGATGATGTAACGGTTAATTATCATGTCTATCCAAAGGTTGAGGCAAAAACCGCGAACGGAGTTACAGGCAAGTTCTTTGCGTTTAAAGGAACGAAAGGAGCTGATCTCAGTAGAGTCGACGGAGGTTGGGCTAATCCGTATGGTAGAGATATAGAGGGATATACAAATCTAAATGATTTGAAGGCCAACAGTGATGTTAAATGGTTCTATAAGTATCGTTTAAATGGTACAGGTGAAGAAAAGGTAACCGCTGTTGGAAAAGAAAAATTTGGTGAAGTATGGTATACAACCAAGGAGGAATCAAGGTGGCCGGATCCTGTAAGTCACAAGACGACTTATACTGTGACAGCCGTCTATCCAACAGGTCGCTTTGGAGCTGAGTCGGATCCTGCTCGTGCTTTGAAGAGCGAGACAACTTTTGAGTACACAGTAGTTGATCCGGTAGCTAAGAAAGTTTATGAGACAACAGTCGGGAAAACAGATTCTTTGGAGGGTATTATTGATAACCCAGGCAACGCCATAAAAGACTCTGCTTCGCTTCCGATGCCTAGTGGTCCAGAGCAAGCTACTACAACCACTTATGCTTGGGTAACAACTCCAAGTGTTGCTAATCCAGGTGTTTATACTCATAATGTTAAAGTTACCTTGCCAAAAGGAGCTCAAACTGCGGATAATAGTCATGCAATCGTCCCTGTAACCATCAAAGTTAGACCAAACCTACCAAAAATCGCGGATGATCAAGTGAAGCTACAAGGAGGTCTGCCGAATCGTAGTACTACAGT
>JAWHFN010000290.1:0-1200 GCA_032565555.1 Streptococcus mitis
TACCCCAGCTGACGTTCCGATACGGGTCGCCCCTGCTTCCACAAAGGCAAGAGCATCTGCATAAGAACGAGCTCCACCAGCAGCCTTGACACCCATATCAGGTCCAACTGTTTCACGCATCAATTTGACATCTGCTACCGTAGCGCCACCAGTTGAAAAACCAGTAGATGTTTTAACAAAATCAGCTCCAGTTTTTTGAGCTAATTGGCAAGCCACAACTTTTTCTTGGTCGGTCAGCAGGCAAGCTTCAATAATGACTTTCACTAACTTGTCACCACTTGCTTCCACGACTGCGCGAATATCTGACTCAACCAAATCAAGATTACCTGTTTTGAGAGCCCCAACATTGATCACCATATCAATCTCATCTGCCCCATTTTGGATAGCTTCTTTTGTTTCAAAAGCTTTCACGGCTGAAGTGGTCGCTCCCAAAGGGAAACCTACTACTGTGCAAACCTTGACATCTGTGCCTTTAAGCCCTTTTTTAGCATGTTCAACCCAGGTCGGATTGACGCAAACACTGGCAAAATCATACTCTCTAGCTTCAGACAACAAACAATTAATTTGATTTTCTGTCGCATCTTGTTTTAAAAGCGTATGATCGATATATTTATTTAATTTCATATTCGGATTCTCCTGCGGTTTATGAGATAATTTCTATAATTTCTCGTAAACTTTGCACCCTATCATTTATTTTAACATATTTTTGAAAATCTGTAACTAGCTGAGGAGAAATTTTTCCATTTGTGTATACTTTTGCAACAATTTCTCCCTTTTGAACGGAGTCTCCAACCTTTTTTTCAAAAACAATTCCTGTTTCATAGTCCAAATCATCAGTCTTGACTGCACGACCAGCACCAAGTCTCATAGCATAGAGCCCAAATTCCATAGCTGGAAAAGCTGAAATGACACCCGTTTCCTGAGCAGGTATTTCCACCACATGGGTAACATTTACAGGACGATAGAGGTCTTCCAAGTCTCCACCTTGGGCTTGGACCATTTCCTCAAACTTAGTCAGCGCTTGGCCATTTTCAAGATGTTGACGAACTTCTTCAACTGTTTTATTTACATTTGCCAAACCAAGCATTATTTGAGCCAACTCACATATGAAGTGGGTAATATCCTGACGGCCTTGCCCTTGTAAAATCTCCAATGCTTCAAGGATTTCCAGACGATTTCCAATCGCTCGTCCCAAGAGCT
>JAWHFN010000291.1:0-1192 GCA_032565555.1 Streptococcus mitis
CTCCTTGGTATTGAGTCCAGTTCCTTCCTTCAAGTCGGCCAAGACCTTCTGTCTCCAGATCATCAAGAAATCATTGCCTTTCGGACTGCCAATTCCTTCGTCACACCTAAATACACCAGTTACGACGGACGAACCTACTATACTGAAAGCGGTCTTGAAATCAGTAATCTTGATGAACAAGCTCAGACTGAACTGGAAAATGTTCGTCAGGTAGCTAGCCAACAGCTGAAAATTAGCGATCAGATTCAAACTGGTGATTTGATACGTTTCTACCAAAAAGATCATCTTGGAACAGTTGATACAGAAAGCATTTCTTACCTCAATTCTTTACCAATTATGCAAAAGATTGAGCAAGAAAAAGGAAGTCAATCAACAAGTCTCTTTAGCCAACGACAAGGTAAGACCAGTACTGACCTCTTCAAGGCACCAAGTTACCAAGAACTCCATCCAGAGTCGGCAGAAACCGAATCAAAATCACAATAAAAAATGCTCTTCCAAGAACGGAGGAGCATTTCTTTTTATCAAAGAAAATCAAATAGCAAACTAAGAAACTAGCCTCAGTTTAACTGTGAAATTGTAGGTAGAGAGGTGTATCAGCAATATGTAGCTATCAAGTTTAGTGACGAAGATAGACGAGGAGACAAATCAGCTTCAGCAGGTATCTGGAAAATTTGATTTTATAGAGAAGCCTTTTGTTACAAATTCAATATACTATCAATAAATAATATTATAGAAGCAACAATTATTGTAATTTCACCTATTTGCATAATCCTATTACGAACTCTAAATATATGTTCTATCAAAAATACTTGGATCACACACATTATAGGAATTAACGTTTTTGAAATTGAAAAATATCCCAATAAATAAACTATAAACAACAATAATAATAGAACTATATTATATTTCTTATTCAAAACATTTCTCCCTATATTTTTGATTACCAATCTTAATCATTTACAACTACATTATAACAAACTAGGAAAGCCTTGTTAACAAATATTGCCATTTTTTAAATTTTTTTGTGATTCGAATGTGATAAGCTACTTCGATATTGATTATAGATGATTTTTCGTTTATACTTAGAGGTGAACACAATGTGATAGAAAAGTGCCACTTTGTGTGCGATAAACTATGAGCCTTTTGTGCCATATTTTTCTCCTTTCGCTTTACAATTGGCTTGAACACCTTT
>JAWHFN010000292.1:0-1176 GCA_032565555.1 Streptococcus mitis
TCTAAAATCCTAGCAATCAAACGACCACCCATACCAGCAATGGTAATGACAGACACTTGGTCTGACTCTTCAAAGGCTGCCAAGCCATTGGCTAAACGAACCTGGATTTTCTCCTTTAGGCTGTCAGCCTCAACATTTTTTTTTTTTTTTTGGTAGGGACCTTCCACCACCTCACCTGCAATGGCACTTTCGATTTTTCCTCTTTCGACCAAGTCGATAGGCAGATAAGCATGGTCACTTCCCACATCTAGTAAAATAGCTCCCTCTGGCACAAAGGAAGCCACTAATTCTAATCTCTTTGAAATCATTTTCTCTCACTTTCCAAAACTCTATTACCTCTTATTATACCACATTTCAGCTGGCAATCTTGTACCTAAAAAGACCGCAATCCACAGATTGCAGCCTTTCTTTATTTTCTGGCTTGATAGCGACTAGTCAGGATGAAAATCACGGTAAAGACCAACATCATGACACCATAAACAGGTAATGTTTGTCCTGTTAAGGTTGAAATTTCAAGCAGTTTTTGAATTCTTGGGAAGAGAGCTGTGGCTAGGAAGCCTCCTACTGACCAAACAATCAGGAGGACACTCCATAGGGTAAATGGCATGCAGGCTCTAAATACGGATAAGAAACCGATAGCCCCAAGTAGATAATAGAGTAGAGTTGAGATTTCTATTTCAGACCAGCCTTGACTACTTCCAAAAATTTTCACAAAAAGAACGCTGAACACAACCATAAGGGCACTTGGTAGGGCACGAAGCATGGATCTTCTGAGGAAGTTTGGCTCAACAGGTTTGATATTTCGCTCAAAAGTCAGAACGAATGGTGGGAAACCTTCCACGAACTGGTCGATCATGGTAATCTGGATCGGAATGAAAGGGAAGATCAAGATCCACTCAGACCGTCCCAGAAGAGCACTGGCGATACAGATGACTGCTAACAAGAAGGAATAGATGGTCTTAATCAAGAAAATCGGTGCGATATGGGCGATGTTATTAACCACGCGACGACCTTCAAAGAGAATCTCAGGAACATCATTAAAGTCTGAGTTCAAAAGAACCAAATTGGCAATCTGACGAGTCGCAGGATCTCCCTCAGCCATCACAATAGAACAATCCGCCTCACGAAGAGCCAAGATATCATTGACTCCGTCCCCTGTCATAGCCGTTGTATGAC
>JAWHFN010000293.1:0-1169 GCA_032565555.1 Streptococcus mitis
ACCCTGACCTCAACATCCCGACAGAGCGCGGTCTTTTGCCTGGTGCTGGTTCACTGATTACGCTGCTTGAAGTGGCAACACGAGTGAAGCCTGTTTATATCGGGAAGCCAAATGCCATCATTATGGACAAGGCGGTTGAGCACTTAGGTTTGGAACGTGAAGAATTAATCATGGTTGGGGACAACTATCTGACAGATATCCGAGCAGGGATTGACAATGGCATTCCAACGCTCTTGGTGACGACAGGTTTTACCAAGGCAGAAGAAGTGGTAGACCTGCCAATCGCACCGACTCATGTGGTTTCTAGCCTTGCGGAGTGGAACTTTGATGAAAACTAAATTAACCTTTTGGGCTTCTATGCTCTTTCTCCTCTCTCTTTCTATCCTTCTGACCATTTATCTGGCTTGGATTTTTTATCCGCTGGAAATTCAGTGGCTGAACTTAACGGATAGGGTCTATTTAAAACCAGAAACTATTCAGTACAACTTTCATATCTTGATGAATTACCTGACCAATCCTTTTAGTCAGGTCCTAGAGATGCCAGATTTTCGTTCGTCAGCAGCTGGTCTGCACCACTTTGTGGTGGTGAAGAATCTCTTTCACTTGGTTCAGCTAGTAGCTCTAGTGACACTGCCAAGTTTCTATTTCTTTGTCAATAGGATTGTAAAAAAGGGCTTTTTGTCTCTCTTTTGTAAAAGTCTCCTAGCTCTAGTAGTCTTGCCTTTGCTGATTGGGCTTGGGGGAGTTTTAATTGGTTTTGACCAATTCTTTACTCTTTTCCATCAAATTCTCTTTGTGGGAGATGATACCTGGCTTTTTGATCCAGCCAAGGATCCTGTTATTCTGATTTTGCCAGAGACCTTTTTCCTTCATGCCTTTCTTCTCTTTTTTGCCCTCTATGAAAGCTTCTTTGGCTATCTTTATCTGAAAAGTCGTGGGAAGTGAAATGAAAGATGTTCTTATTTCACATGTATAAATTAGGTGTGTGATTCAAAACTATCGTTAAGAGTGAATTAACTAATTCTGAATAGTATTAATCGTTCGCAAACAGTCTATTTTTCTTGAAAAAATGGTAAATTCCCAAACTAAGTTCCACCGCTAATCCAAGTGGAAGTTAGTCTGATAAAAATTCTAAAAACCAGTGGAAATCCGTGTCAGGGTAAGTTCCA
>JAWHFN010000294.1:0-1149 GCA_032565555.1 Streptococcus mitis
GTGCCCACACTTACCAACGTAAAGACAAAGAAGGAACATTCCACTACTCTTGGTATGACGAAAAATAAGTAGGTCTGCCATGGGGAAACGGATTTTATTACTTGAGAAAGAACGAAATCTAGCTCATTTTTTAAGTTTGGAACTCCAAAAAGAGCAATACCGAGTTGATCAGGTTGAGGAGGGGCAAAAAGCCCTCTCCATGGCTCTTCAGACAGACTATGACTTGATTTTATTGAATGCTCGTCTGGGGGATATGACAGCCCAGGATTTTGCAGACAAGCTGAGTCGGACTAAGCCAGCCTCAGTCATTATGGTCTTGGACCATCGTGAAGAATTGCAAGATCAGATTGAAACAATCCAACACTTTGCCGTTTCTTATATCTATAAGCCAGTTATTATTGAGAATCTGGTAGCTCGTATTTCAGCGATTTTCCGAGGTCGGGACTTTATCGATCAACACTGCAGTCAGATGAAGGTTCCAACGTCTTACCGCAATCTGCGTATGGATGTAGAACATCATACTGTTTATCGTGGCGAAGAGATGATTGCTCTGACCCGTCGTGAGTATGACCTCTTGGCTACTCTTATGGGAAGCAAGAAAGTTCTGACTCGTGAGCAGTTGTTGGAAAGTGTCTGGAAGTATGAAAGTGCGACCGAAACAAATATCGTGGATGTCTACATCCGTTATCTACGTAGCAAGCTTGATGTAAAAGGTCAAAAAAGCTACATTAAAACCGTGCGTGGTGTCGGTTACACCATGCAAGAATAGAAAGCAGTTGCAGTTATGTAATTGCTTTTTTTGAGGAGTTTTTGTATATTGACATGCGATTTTGTATTTGCTAAAATCAGTTATGGAGGATACATCTAATGAAAATAGTAAAAAAATTGATGCAAATCGCATTAGCAGTCTTTTTCTTTGGTTTGCTAGCGACAAGTGCAGTATTAGCGGATGATGCTGATTCAGAAGGTTGGCAATTTGTCAAAGAAAATGGTAGAACCTACTACAAGAAGGGTGACATCAAAGAAACGGACTGGCGAGTGATTGATGGCAAGACCTATTATTTTGATTATAATGGCGAAATGGTTGTTGGTTGGCAGTACATTCCAATGCCAGTTAAAGGATATACAATTGGTCCTTACCCTAATGGT
>JAWHFN010000295.1:0-1113 GCA_032565555.1 Streptococcus mitis
AGGTACGGATTTGGAAGCCTTTGCTCAAGGTATGTTACAAACTCCTGATAAGTCAACAACAAATGGTGAGTATGGTGCATTAGGTATTAACATGGCCTACCATCGACCAAATGATGGAAACCAGTGGTATAATCCAGACCCTGACAAACTTCAAACACGCGACCAAATCGACCACTACATGAAGAACTACAATGAAGCTATGATGATGCTTGATTATGCAGAAGCTGAAGCTGTGCTTCCTAAGGTTAAAGGTGACAATAGTAAGTGGTTCAAGAAAATTGACCGCGAAACACGTCGACCTATGGATAGAAATAAACTAGGTGCTCCTCACCAATGGGACAAAGTGCGTGACTTGACAGATGCTGAGAAAGCAACCAAGCTGGAAACCATCGATGACTTGGTAAATAATAATTTCATGACCATTCACGGAAATGCAGGCAATAAAGGCTTCCACCCAGAGGACTTTGGTACAGCCTATGTCAATGTTAATATGATGGCGGGTATTTACGGTGGTAATACGAGTCCAGGTGCCCCCGGTTCTCTATCCTTCAAACATAATGCTTTCCGTATGTGGGGTTACTTTGGCTATGAAAATGGATTTATCGGATATGTATCTAGTAAATACCAAGGTGAAGCGGATAAACAAAACCAGGGTAGATTGGGTGATGATTTCATTATCAAAAAAGTTTCAAACAACCAATTCTTAAACCTTGAAGATTGGAAGAAACATTGGTATCATGATGTGAAAGCCAGAGCTGAAAAAGGATTCACAGAGATTACAATTGATGGACAAACCATTCACAATTATAACGAATTGAAAGCCTTATTCGACAAAGCTGTCACAGAAGACCTTAAGAAAGCTGGAAACTACTCAAATACTGAGAATTTGAAATCCAAAGTATTCAAAGCCCTTCTTAAAAACACAGACGGTTTCTTTAACCAACTGTTTAAAAAAGACATTTAAATGTTTAGAATATAAAGGGAACAGTTTTTTGCTCCCTCTGAAAAGTCATCATTTGATGGCTTTCAAAAAGTACCTCAAAAAAGGTATTGCCAAGTTGCAATACCTTTTTTTGAGGCTCTTTTATCTTGTCTTTGTTTCAATTGACGATA
>JAWHFN010000296.1:0-1111 GCA_032565555.1 Streptococcus mitis
GGAAAAGAACGTAGTCGTCGTCCAGAGGACATCATTGATGAGGTTAGAGAATTAGCAAGAGAAGGTTATCAAGAAATTACCTTATTAGGTCAAAATGTAAATTCATATGGTAAAGATATCGAAGGTCTGGATTATGAATTAGGTGACTTATTGGAAGATATTTCTAAAATTGATATACCTCGTGTTCGTTTTACAACAAGTCATCCTTGGGACTTTACAGATCGAATGATTGAAGTTATAGCTAAAGGTGGGAACATAGTACCGCATATCCATTTGCCGGTACAATCAGGTAATAACCAAGTATTAAAGATAATGGGGCGTAAATATACAAGAGAGAGTTATCTTGATTTAGTTTCAAGAATAAAGGAAGCTATCCCTAACGTAGCTCTAACTACTGATATCATAGTAGGTTATCCAAATGAAACTGAAGAACAATTTGAAGAAACATTATCATTATATGATGACGTTCAATTTGAGCATGCATACACATATTTATATTCACAAAGAGATGGAACACCAGCAGCTAAAATGAAGGATAACGTACCTTTAGAAGTGAAAAAAGAACGTTTGCAAAGGCTTAATAAGAAGGTTGGAATATATTCTCAACAAGCAATGAGTCAGTATGAAGGTAAGATTGTTACGGTATTATGTGAAGGTTCTAGTAAAAAAGATGAGAATGTTCTAGCAGGCTATACTGATAAAAATAAACTTGTGAATTTTAAAGGACCAAGAGAGAGCATTGGTAAACTCGTTGATGTCAAAATTGACGAGGCAAAACAATATTCTTTAAATGGAACATTTATACAAGAACATCAACGTTCAATGGTGACACAATAATATGTATAGTGAAAAAGAAATCATACGAAAAGTCGAAAGTTTAGCAGAGAAAATTGGAAAACTAGAAGTTGTTCAAGATTATCATAATGTAGAAAAACAAATTCATAATAATCAAGCAATAAAACAAAAGATGAATCGTTTAAAAGCGCAACAAAAACAATCGGTTAATTTTCAAAATTATGGAAAACAAAATGCACTCGAGCAATCTGAAGCTAAAATTCAGTATCTAAAAGATGAAATTAATGAATTACCTATTGTTGAAGAATTTCGTTTA
>JAWHFN010000297.1:0-1104 GCA_032565555.1 Streptococcus mitis
ATGATGAAATAAGAACAGAGGATTGACGTATATTAGCTTAGGTCAGATTTTGTATAAGACGAAAATAAAGTAGGACCTCTTAATCATTAAGTTATAGAAAGTAAAAGACTTTTGTAATACCTGAATAGATATTTCACGTCCATTTTGTGATGGATTAAATGAACAAAAATGAACAATAATTTAACGGTGTTATCTATTTTTTAAAAAAACAAATAAAAAAAAACAAAAAATTAACAAAAATAGTTGCTTTTTGTTTGAATGTTTGATATCATATAAACAAAGAAATGATGAAAACGTTATCTTGAACATTTTGCAAAATATTTTCTACTTCTACGTAGCATTTCTTTCTAAAATTTAGGAGGTGGTCAAAATGGCTATTGTTGTTGGTGCAGATCTCAAAGGTACGAGATTAAAAGATGTTGTGAAAAATTTTCTTGTAGAAGAAGGTTTTGAGGTAATTGATGTGACTAAGGACGGACAAGATTTTGTTGATGTTACCTTGGCAGTTGCCTCTGAAGTAAATAAAGATGAGCAAAACTTAGGTATTGTAATTGATGCTTATGGAGCTGGTCCATTCATGGTAGCAACTAAAATTAAAGGTATGGTTGCAGCAGAAGTTTCAGATGAACGCTCAGCTTATATGACACGTGGACATAACAATGCACGAATGATTACGGTTGGCGCTGAAATCGTCGGTGATGAGCTTGCTAAAAACATCGCTAAAGCTTTCGTCAATGGTAAATATGATGGCGGACGTCATCAAGTCCGAGCAGATATGCTTAACAAGATGTGTTAAGAAAAGGAGTTAAAAAATGAGAATCGCAATTGGATGTGACCACATTGTCACAGATGTAAAAATGGCAGTATCAGAATTCTTGAAATCAAAAGGATATGAGGTCCTTGATTTCGGGACATATGACCACGTACGTACTCACTACCCTATCTATGGTAAAAAAGTCGGTGAAGCAGTAGTAAGTGGTCAAGCAGACTTGGGAGTATGTATCTGTGGTACAGGTGTCGGCATTAACAATGCAGTCAATAAAGTTCCAGGTGTTCGCTCAGCGTTGGTTCGTGATATGACATCAGCTATATATGCAAAAGAAG
>JAWHFN010000298.1:0-1099 GCA_032565555.1 Streptococcus mitis
TGTATAGTTACCCCAAGATACCCAACCATTGATATTAACGGCCGTCATAATACCTTGAGAGTTCAATAAGTTTGCTTGCGAATGCGTAAGCATTACTTCCTTACCATTAGCTAAGCACAAGCCTGTGATATTCATAGACTTATTGGAAGGGGATAACGTAGGAATATCGCTATTGGATGCATCACATTTGCCAATAATGCCCATGATGTGCGTAGACATATGGAACATATAATCGCCATTGCGAACCATCGGCCAACATACGACTTCAGATTCACCTGTATAGCTATTACCTTTCTTCCATTCGTAAGCATCTGTGTATTTAACAACTTGTGTAGTATCGATATCTACCAAAGTAGTCGCGCCAAACAAGTTATTAATAACACGAGATTTTGCTTTCATCACGGAAGCGACTGTAGGATGTTGAGAGAATCCAGGTGCAGCAATAAGACCAGGTACAATACCGAAATGATGATAGATTGTATCAATCAATTCAAAGCCTGTTGCTTTTTCATTACTATCTACACCGCCGATTACGTTTTTATAATCGAAGTTTTCTACATCGAGTTCATCGTATGTGAGGTCCAATGTACTTGCGGAATCGAACTTACCACCTTTGATAACAGAGATTATTAATTGATTTTTGTCATCAAATGCCGCCGTGTAATCTGTGTTGGCCACACCTGTTTGACCGCCACTAGATACTTGCAATGTGTTAAGCAATACTGCAGCTTTTACAATGCATTTCTTTTCTGTCAATGTAGCAGTTGTTGTAGTGGATTTCTTATGTTTAGCAGGATCCAATACATTAACAAATACGATTGGAGCTACGCCATACAATTTGAATTGTGCGTACATTGCTTCACACAATGTGAAATGTGTCCAATCTTCAGAATAGCCAAGTTGTTGAACAGCTTCTTCCCAGCTATAACAGATGATTGGCTTATTAATTACTGCGCTAGGGTCTTCTGTAAGGTGTACAGGTGCAGTACCGAACACAATTGGAAGCCCGGCAGTAGTTTGGACAGGAGCAATTACAGAGGTAGCTTGCTCACTTGTTTTGACGCCATGATAAAAGGCCATTTACTTCACTCCTTTATAA
>JAWHFN010000299.1:0-1081 GCA_032565555.1 Streptococcus mitis
TCATTCGGTACTTGCGGAAGGCTTTAAACCAGAGGCCAATAGTTTTGGAGTTCCTATTTTAGATCCAGCGACGGATCAATCTATAGGGGTTGTTTATATTTCCTTGGATCCAGAAATCTTATACCATGCTGTAGACAATACCCGAGGTCATATCCCGATGGCTGTCACTGTGACATCGCCTTTTGATACGGAGATTTTTCATATTGGTGAGAGGGTCAATAGGGAGCATGAGAACTGGTTTGTCGGTGTGACCTCTCATGGCTATCAGGTTCAGGTGGCAGTTCCCAAAAATTTTGTTTTACAAGGAACGGTGACCAGCTCGGCTTTGATTGTGGGTTTGAGCCTTCTCTTTATTGTCATTCTCTATCTGACGTTGAGGCAGACCTTTGCTAATTACCAAAAGCAGGTAGTGGATTTGGTGGATTCCATCCAAGCTATTGCCCAAGGAGAGGAAGGTCTTCGTATTGACACACTTGAAAAGGATCAGGAATTGCTCTTAATCGCGGAGACCACCAATGATATGTTGGATCGATTGGAAAAGAATATCCATGATATTTACCAGTTAGAGCTTAGTCAAAAAGATGCCAATATGCGAGCCTTACAGGCTCAAATCAATCCTCATTTTATGTATAATACGCTGGAATTCTTGCGCATGTATGCAGTTATGCAGAGTCAAGACGAGTTGGCGGATATCATTTATGAGTTTAGTAGTCTCTTGCGTAATAATATTTCTGACGAAAGAGAAACCCTCCTCAAACAGGAATTAGAATTTTGCCGTAAATACAGCTATCTCTGCATGGTTCGCTATCCCAAGTCCATTGCCTATGGTTTCAAGATAGACCCAGAGTTAGAGAATATGAAGATTCCCAAGTTTACCTTGCAACCGCTGGTAGAAAATTATTTCGCGCATGGTGTTGACCACAGACGGACAGATAATGTGATTAGCATCAAGGCGCTTAAACGAGATGGTTTTGTGGAAATTTTAGTAGTAGATAATGGTCGTGGTATGTCGTCTGAAAAGCTGGCAAATCTCCGAGAAAAATTAAGTCAGAGACATTTTGAACACCAAGCCAGTTACAGT
>JAWHFN010000300.1:0-1066 GCA_032565555.1 Streptococcus mitis
AAAGCGGTGTCGTTTGAATGATTGATAATGTATTTCATGAGATACCTTCTTATACGATAGAGACTGGAAAATATCTTTCCAGTCTATTCTATCTTTCTTTTATTTTTTCTTAGGTGAGTGGATGGCCATTCCTAAAACATCTGCAAATGCTTCGTACATCACTTCAGAGTAGGTTGGGTGTCCGTGGATGGTCTTCAGCATTTCTTCAACAGTGATTTCCATTTCGATAATGCTTGACGCTTCATTGATCAATTCTGCAGCTGCAGGACCGATGATATGAACACCAAGGATTTCTCCGTATTTCTTATCAGCGATGACTTTTACGAAACCTTGAGCTGCATCTGATGCAATGGCACGACCGTTAGCAGCAAAGTTGAATTTACCGATAGCAACATCATATTTCTCACGAGCTTGCTCTTCTGTTAAACCGACTGCTGCTACTTCAGGAAGAGTGTAGATAGCTGCTGGAGTCAAGTTCAACTTAGCAACAGCATGGTTTCCTTTAAGGGCATTTTCAGCGGCAACTTCCCCCATACGGAAGGCTGCGTGCGCTAACATCTTAGTACCATTAATATCACCTGGTGCGTAGATACCTGGAACAGAAGTTTCCATGTATTCGTTGACCTTGATTCGACCACGATCCAATTCAAACTCAACATCGCCAATACCTTCAAGGTCTGGCACACGACCGATTGAAAGAAGAGCTTTATTTGCGATGATATCGTCTTTTCCTTCAACCTTGATACGAAGTTGACCATTTTCCTCGATGATTTCTTGGAGTTTAGTGTCAGTTAAGATGGTCATACCTTTACGCTCAAGAATCAAGCGAAGGTTCTTAGAAACTTCAGCATCCATAGCTGGGACGATACGGTCCATCATTTCGATGACAGTTACTTTTGAACCAAATGTCATGAAGGCTTGTCCAAGCTCGATACCTACGACACCACCACCGATGATAACAAGACTTTCTGGTACTTCATTCATTTCAAGAATGTCGTCACTAGTCATCACAAGTGAAGATTCCATACCAGGAACGTTGATTTTGCTGACTTTTGAACCACCAGCA
>JAWHFN010000301.1:0-1063 GCA_032565555.1 Streptococcus mitis
AAATGATATTGTCTATGGCGCCCACGCCGTTACCGAAGCCCTCCTTGCAAATACTGGCAATAAACTCTACCTTCAAGAAGATCTCCGAGGTAAGAATGTTGAGAAAGTCAAGGAACTGGCTACAGAAAAGAAGGTGTCCATTTCTTGGACCTCAAAAAAATCCCTCTCTGAGATGACTGAAGGTGCTGTTCACCAAGGTTTTGTTCTACGAGTGTCTGAATTTGCCTATAGCGAACTGGATTACATCCTTTCCAAAACACGCCAAGAAGAAAATCCACTTCTATTGATTCTGGATGGATTAACTGACCCTCACAACTTAGGTTCCATCTTAAGAACTGCTGATGCGACCAATGTTTCAGGTGTCATCATTCCCAAGCATCGTGCTGTCGGAGTTACTCCTGTCGTTGCCAAAACGGCCACAGGTGCTATTGAACACGTTCCGATTGCCCGAGTAACCAACCTCAGTCAAACTCTAGACAAACTCAAGGATGAAGGCTTCTGGACCTTTGGAACAGATATGAACGGCACTCCGTGCCATAAGTGGAATACAAAAGGGAAAATCGCCCTCATCATCGGAAATGAAGGAAAAGGTATCTCTAGTAACATCAAAAAACAGGTTGATGAAATGATTACCATTCCTATGAATGGACATGTTCAAAGCCTCAATGCCAGTGTTGCTGCAGCCATTCTCATGTACGAAGTTTTTCGAAATAGACTATAAAAGATGCTGGACAAAAACCAACTTCTAATTAAAAGCACACAGTGATTCCAGCTTTTCTCACAATCAAGCTGAAAACAACTGTGTGGTTTTTGAATAGCTGATTTGTAAAATCCATGCTCATTAATATGAATCCTAGCTCTACTACGCTGGCCTACTTGTCTCTAACACACACTCTGAGTTCACCAAAAATATTCTCTAATTTACGAAAAACGAGATCAGTTGCCCTCCTCCATTTTGCATAGATTCTAGATTCTTCTTCGATATATCATGTGTTCTGAACGAAGTTTCCTCAAGAAATTCTAATACTCAATGAAAATCAAAGAGCAAACTAGGAAGCTAGCC
>JAWHFN010000302.1:0-1056 GCA_032565555.1 Streptococcus mitis
TAACAAAAAACGCTTGCAAGCGCAAGCATTTTGTTTATTTTCATTTTCATTTTTTATTTCAATTTATCCACTTCATAGGTATGAACGAGCTCAAGACCTGCAAAATTCTGCTGGCGGAGAGCCTCATAGACAATCATGCAGACGGTATTAGACACATTGAGACTGCGAACGTGTTCATCATTCATAGGAATACGAAGAGCTTTCTCAGGATGTTCGCGCATAAAATCCTCAGGCAAGCCCTTATCTTCACGTCCAAAGAGAAAATAGTAGTCCTCGTCAGTCGATAAATCCACCTCAGAATAGACTTTTTCCGCGAATTTCGAAATCAGATAGAGTTTTCCCTTCATCTGAGACATGAAATCTTCCAAACTGTCGTAAAAATAAATCTCCAGCTTATCCCAATAATCCAACCCAGCTCGCTTCATCTTACGGTCATCAATAGGGAAGCCCATAGGCTTGATGATATGGAGGGGAGAATTGGTTGCAGCGCAGGTACGCGCGATATTGCCTGTATTTTGTGGAATTTGTGGCTCAAATAATACAATGTGATTTGTCATGACTTGCTTCCTTTCACCATTGCAAAAAAATAGCCACACTGCCCGGAGTCAAGCTCAGCAAACAGCGTGGTTAAGGCATCGTTAACTTACCTCACAACAGGTTTGAAGTAAATCAGCGAAACTACTTTCTTAGTATAACACTTTCAGAATCATTGTCAATAGAAACGACTTGATTTTTTCAATTTTTTCAAGCTATTTCCAAGGGTTGTAAAATCGTCCCTGATTCTGCAAGATAAGTAGTAAACTAGCTACTAAAAACAAGGTTGCCAAGAGCAAGGTAAGATAATCTCCTTTTTTCAAGGCCTGATAACTATACCAAGTGCGTTTTTTCTCTTTCCCAAAGCGCCGAAGCTCCATGGCGGTCGCAATGGTATCAATGCGTTCTAGCGAGCTAAAAATCAAGGGAGTGATAATGCGCAGATTGCCTTTGATTCGTTGCATAAGAGAAGCTTTTTTGGATAATTCCATCCCACGCGCCTCCTGAGACATCTTGATAGTA
>JAWHFN010000303.1:0-1030 GCA_032565555.1 Streptococcus mitis
TTTAGCAGCAGGATATGACATCGTAATCGCTTCTCTTCATTTGATTCAAGAATTGGAAGGGCGAACTAATGGGAAGTTAATTGGGCTTGACAATTTGATGGATGATAAAGAAATCACTGAAAAACTCAGTCAAGCACTACAGTAAAAGGTTGGAGGGGGCTGGATAGAAACTGAGAGTCATCGTTTCTGTCCTTCTCCCTCTTTAAATAAAGGAGGCAGATATGAATTTAAAACAAGCTTTAATTGACAATGACTCGATCCGACTAGGTTTAGAGGCTAACGATTGGAAAGAAGCAGTCAAGGTAGCGGTAGATCCCTTGATTGAAAGTGGAGCAATTTTGCCAGAGTATTACGATGCAATTATTGAATCGACTGAAGAATATGGTCCCTACTATATCTTAATGCCAGGTATGGCTATGCCCCATGCTAGACCTGAAGCTGGAGTGCAAAGAGATGCCTTTTCATTGATCACCTTACAAAATCCTGTTGTATTTTCAGATGGGAAAGAAGTTTCAGTTTTGTTGGCACTAGCAGCAACAAGCTCAAAAATTCACACAAGTGTAGCCATTCCACAGATTATTGCCTTGTTTGAATTAGAAGATTCTATCGCACGTTTACAGGCTTGCCAGACTAAAGAAGATGTCTTGGCGATGATTGAAGAATCTAAGAATAGCCCTTATCTCGAAGGATTAGATTTGGAAAGTTAGAAAGAGGAAAAAGAGATGACAAAAAGAATACCTAATTTACAAGTTGCATTAGACCATTCAGACTTGCAAGGAGCGATTAAAGCAGCTGTTTCTGTTGGTCAGGAAGTAGATATTATCGAAGCTGGAACTGTTTGCTTGCTTCAAGTTGGAAGTGAACTGGTTGAAGTCTTGCGTAGCCTTTTCCCAGATAAGATTATTGTGGCAGACACAAAATGTGCTGATGCTGGTGGAACAGTTGCTAAAAATAATGCGGTTCGTGGAGCAGATTGGATGACTTGTATCTGTTGTGCAACTATCCCTACTATGGAAGCGGCTCTAAAGGC
>JAWHFN010000304.1:0-1029 GCA_032565555.1 Streptococcus mitis
AAAAAACATGGTATGCGGATGACTTTAGTTATTTTATCCGTAACTTTGGTGTCTTCACTCTGATTTTTTCCACCATGACTCTGATTATTTTGTAGGTCATGCATTCGAGTCTCTATACTTCGGTGGATGATAAGCTTCATGGACTGAGTGAAAATCCTCAAGCAGTTATCCAGCTGGCAGTAAATAGGGCAACAGAAGAGATTAAAGACTTAGAGAATGCGGCTACAGATACTAGCAAGACTGAAGTAAAACCCAATGTCAGTTCCAATACCGAGGTTATTCTTTTTGATAAGAATTTTACCCAGCTTCTTTCTGGAAACCGATTTTTGGGATTGGATAAGATTAAGTTAGAGAAAAAAGAACTAGGACATATCTATCAGATTCAAGTTTTTAATAGCTATGGACAGGAAGAAATCTATCGCATGATTTTGATGGAAACGAATATCAGTTCGGTTTCAACCAATATCAAGTATGCAGCTATCTTGATTAATACCAGTCAGTTGGAGCAGGCCAGTCAAAAGCACGAGAAATTGATTGTGATTGTGATGGCAAGTTTCTGGATTTTATCTTTACTTGCAAGTCTCTATCTAGCTAGGGTCAGTGTTAGGCCCCTGCTTGAGAGCATGCAGAAGCAACAGTCCTTTGTGGAAAATGCTAGTCATGAGTTACGAACTCCACTCGCAGTTTTGCAAAATCGCTTAGAGACCCTTTTTCGTAAGCCAGAAGCAACCATTATGGATGTGAGCGAAAGCATTGCCTCTAGTTTGGAAGAAGTCCGAAATATGCGGTTTTTGACGACGAACTTGTTGAATTTAGCTCGTAGAGATGATGGGATTAAGCCGGAACTTGCAGAAGTTCCAACCAGTTTTTTCAATACGACTTTCACAAACTATGAAATGATTGCTTCGGAAAATGATCGTGTCTTCCGTTTTGAAAATCGGATTCATCGAACGATTGTCACAGATCAGCTTCTTTTGAAACAACTGATGACCATCTTATTTGATAATGCTGTCAAGTATACTGAAGAGG
>JAWHFN010000305.1:0-1011 GCA_032565555.1 Streptococcus mitis
AAAGCCAGTTCTCGGTGGCAGATCACCTGACTTGCCATGCCCTGGAAAGTAGAAATCCATAGGTAGAACAGCAAAATAACCTGAATTGTAAAAGGTATCTTCATCCACACCGAGCCAATCTCGCAAGCGGTCACCACTTTTATCTTTCCAGTAAAGGCCTGCTTCTTGAGTTTTAAGTCCAGGTGCCTGACCGATGATATTGATGCGAGCAGTCTTTGGCGCTGCAAAGAGAGGCTCAATGCCACGCTCTGTATAGCTGGCATTCTGTGGATCTGACATAATAGCCTGCTTGATTCTTTCAATTTGAGCCATCTACTTTCCCTCCAAAAAGAAGTCTAAGCATAAGATCTCAGACTTCTATCGTTTTATTTGATCAATTCGTAAATAGCTTCGGCATAGATTGCTGCTGCTCGGAAGAGATCATCCAAGGCGATAAATTCATTGGCTTGGTGCATAGTGTCAATTGAGTCTGGGAACATAGCACCGTAGGCAACACCGCGTTCTAGCAAACGACCAAAGGTCCCACCACCAATGACTTGCTCATGACCTTTAAGGCCAGTTTGTTTTTCATAAACATTCAACAAGGTTTGGACAAGTGGATCTTCCATTGGCACATAGTGAGGCGTGTGACCGTGTTCAGAAAGGCTGACAGAAGCAACTGGCAAGTTTTCAAGGATTGACTTGATTTGTTCTGGACTTGTTCCTTTTGGATAGCGGATATTGAGGGCAATGGTATTATCAGCGCTTGTTTCATCAAAGCGGAAGACACCGGCATTCATAGAAAGAGCACCCATCTTTTCATCCACATGATCAATCTTAAGATTTTCACCCTCATGGTCGTTCAAAAGAATTTTTCCAGCGATGTCAAGGTAGTCTTTGGCTGGACCAGCAAAGTCAAACTGGCTAAGGAAGAGGGCAAGGTAAGTCGCACCATTAACACCTGAAGCAGGCATAGCACCATGGGCTGATTTACCAATGATCGTCACCTTGTATTGGCCAGCATCCTCTTGA